>NZ_JBHLVO010000079.1:0-1781 GCF_042433335.1 Metabacillus herbersteinensis | reverse complement strand
TGTGTGTCACGAATGCAAACAAAGTGTGCTTGAAAAGCACACCTGGTACGCAATGCTGCACTTAAGATGAGAGAAGGCCTCTCGCAATCGCTATGCAGGTAGAGATTGCAAACCACCCTAAGGTGCTGTAGTCAAAAGCTATGGTATTGAGCGTTAGGGAAAAGGCAGTGCATGACATTGTCAGGTACGTATTAAGGAGACGAAAACCATTGAACCGCTGAAGAAGTATCGAAAGCGTAGATTTGTCATCAAAACTGAGGGGGAGTCGTTAACTCAGGATAAGTTCGGAGGAAACCTGTTTACTGTCCGTTCGGTGACCGGTATAAAGGCGGCGTGAACTTAATACAGGCTTGAGTGTGGAACGTGAGAACCTACGACATGGATGCCAAGGGAGAGATTTCAAGTGGAAGCCCCACGAGAATCAGAGTACCAATGCCATGTATAGGGGCGGAATAACTCGTAGTAGCAATGAAACATCCTAACGGAGATGGAGCAAAGGGGTTATGTTATTCAGTTTTATAAACAAGTCAACCATCAAATTGGGAGGAACTTATGCATAAAACAAAGCCATATGTGATATCTAAAAACATAGTATATGAAGCCTTCCTAAGAGTTAAAGCAAACAAAGGGTCAGCAGGAATTGATGAGCAATCCATAGCAGAGTTCGAAGGAGATCTCAAAGATAATCTGTATAAAGTATGGAACCGAATGTCATCTGGAAGTTACTTTCCTCCAGCTGTTAAAGCTGTTGAAATACCGAAGAAAGCTGGAGGTACCAGGACACTTGGAATTCCAACGGTTGCGGATAGAATTGCACAAATGACAGTGAAATTATATCTCGAACCTTCGGTAGAGCCATTCTTTCATGAAGATTCCTATGGATACAGACCTAAGAAAAGTGCCATTCAAGCGATAGAGATAACTAGAAAAAGATGCTGGAAGTACAATTGGGTGCTTGAATTCGATATTAAAGGTTTATTTGATAATATTGACCATGATTTATTAATGAGAGCAGTGGAAAAGCATACGCAAGTCAAATGGATTAAGTTATATATAAAAAGATGGTTAAGAGCACCGTTTCAAACGAAAGAAGGAATAAAAGAGCGTACATCTGGCACACCGCAAGGTGGTGTCATAAGCCCTGTGTTAGCAAATTTATTTCTACATTACACGTTTGATAAATGGATGGCTATAAATCATCCAAACAATCCGTTCGCTAGATATGCAGATGACGCAGTCATCCACTGCAAGACAGAGGATGAAGCAAAGAAGTTGCTTGAATCGCTTAACAAAAGAATGAACGAATGTAAACTCGAACTACATCCAGCCAAAACAAAAATTGTATATTGTAAGGATGCAGACAGAAAAGAAGACCATGAGAATATAGCGTTTGATTTTCTAGGATACACGTTCAGACCAAGGCTGTCGAAGAATAGGTGGGGAAAACATTTTGTGAATTTCACACCTGCCATAAGTAATAAATCTAAGAAATCAATCCGGCAAAAAGTGAGAGATTGGAAACTACAATTGAAGGCTGACAAAGAACTCATAGACTTATCAAAAATGTTTAACTCAGTAATTCAAGGTTGGATTAATTACTATGGAAAGTTCTACAAATCAGAAATGTACTCCTCTTTAAGACATATTAATAAAGCTTTAATTATGTGGGTAAGAAAGAAATACAAAAGACTTACCCGTCACAAGAAAAAGGCAGAACATTTTCTAGGTAGAATTTCGGAACAAAATCCCAAACTCTTTAAACATTGGGATATAGGTATCAA
>NZ_JBHLVO010000078.1:0-1808 GCF_042433335.1 Metabacillus herbersteinensis | reverse complement strand
TGGAAGTCCGTTATGGGCGTTGGGATATGCGAACCATTAGTCGAAGGCAAGGGTGTCCACGGTGACGTGGAATCTGAAGGAAGCCCTAGACAAATCCTTGGTCTGAGGTACACGAATCACATTTGAGGTTTCTATTTCAGGACGAGTCTGCAGAACAAGATGAAGTCCAAAATATCTCTGGATGAAATAGGAATAAATGTGGCAGATAGATGAGGAGAAAGTGGATGGACTTACCCTGGGAGATCTCTTAGTACCTTTAACAAAAGAACCTATTCAGCGATGAGTAGCTGAACTAAGAGAAGTCAGCAGATGTCATAGTATCAACCTTCAAGGTTGAGAAGGACGGAACGAAAGGAGCGACTATGTTAGAGTCATTTACAAGATAACAAGGACGCAGAAAACTTAGGACTATTGAAGAGAAAGATGCTCGGAAAGCAGGATACTCTTTTATAGTGCGGAGTTACTCTTGTACAACCTCGATAACATAGGAACAATATGAAATTTACTAATGCATTGATAGAAGTAATCCTAGAGAGAGATAATCTAAACCAAGCCTTTGAAAGGGTTAGAAGAAACAAAGGAGCAGCAGGAGTCGATGAGAAAGATATAGAAGCTACTCGCCTACATTTGAAGGATAATGGTGCACAGATTATTCAACTGATTAAAGAGGGGAAATACAAACCCCAACCAGTAAGAAGAGTTCAAATACCAAAACCAAATGGTGGATTTCGGAACCTGGGCATTCCTACTGTGACTGACAGAGTTCTTCAACAAGCTATAGTTCAAGTATTGACTCCAATTTTCGAACCTCAATTTAGTCACTACAGTTATGGTTTTAGACCGAACAAAAGTGCACATCAAGCCATAGAACAAGCTAGGAAATATATAGAGGATGGTTACAACTTCGTTGTAGATATCGACCTAGAAAAGTTCTTTGACCGAGTACAACATGATAAATTAATGTCTCTCGTAGCTAAATCAATTTCAGATAAACCAACGTTGAAATTAATTAGACGATACCTCCAGTCAGGGATCATGGAGAATGGAGTAGTAACAGTAAATCGAGAAGGGACACCGCAAGGTGGACCTTTAAGTCCGCTGTTAAGCAATATCATTCTAAATGAACTAGACAATGAGTTAGAAAAGAGAGGTCATCGTTTTGTCAGGTACGCGGATGATAGTAACATCTATGTTAAAAGTCAAAAGGCTGGTGAACGGGTGAAAAATGGAATCACTGAGTTTATTGAAAAGAAATTAAAACTCAAGGTGAATGAAGAGAAAAGTGCAGTGGGAAAGCCAAAGGCACGCGTATTCTTAGGGGTGAGTTTCTACAAAATGTGGAAGAGAACTAGAGTGTATGTGCCAAAGAAATCAAAGAAAAGGTTCGAAGATAAGCTTAAGAAAATAACTAACCGTAACTGGGGAGTAAGTATGGAGTACAGAATTCTGAAGTTAAACCAACTCATTCAAGGGTGGGGAAATTACTTTAAAGTCGGAGACTTGAAGAAATACGCAATGAAGTTAGATGCACATATAAGACGTAGATTGAGAGCGTGTCGATGGAAGGAATGGAAGAAGGTTAGTACGAAATATAAGAACTTAGTGAAGTTAGGTATTTCAAAAGAAGAAGCGTGGAAGAACGCAAATTCGAGAAAAAGCTATTGGAGAATGTCTAATACACCGATATTGGATAGTGCTCTGAATAATAAATACTGGAAGAGACTAGGATTAAAATCTCTACTAAAAGTAATTTCATAAACTTTCGAACCGCCGTATACCGAACGGTACGTACGGTGGTGTGAGAGGTC
>NZ_JBHLVO010000077.1:0-1832 GCF_042433335.1 Metabacillus herbersteinensis | reverse complement strand
CGTTAGCATTCCTGTAGAGAGTTAATTATTGACTTTGATAAAAAAAGAGCTCCTCAGTAAGATTGAATATAGAAACCACTCTAAACTCAAAATCTTAAGGAGGAAGCTCTACTATGAAGTATAAAATGCAAGAAAAACAAAATCAACTTATTGAAAGAATCTCAGACCGCCATCTTGTGGTCGGAGTGGATATTGCACAACAAGTCCATGTAGCTCGAGCTGTAAATTTCCGTGGTATTGTGGTCGGTGACCCTCTCTCTTTTGAAAATAATGAAGAGGGCTTTACTAGGTTACTAGAATGGATTAACCGGTTAAAAACTATAAAAAATTTTGACACAGCAATAGTTGGTATGGAGCCTACCGGACATTACTGGATTAACCTATCAAAATGGCTATACGAACAAACCATTGATGTAGTTACAGTTAATCCTCATCTTGTAAAAAAGAATAAAGAAAATCGAGATAATACCCAATCCAAAAGTGATAAAAAAGACGCTCTCGTCATCGCTGATATGGTGAAGAATGGCTACTACGCCTTTATTCGCCCAACTTCAGAGGCTTTCGAAAAACTTCGGGTACTTATGTCTAACCGTGACGTGATCGTTAAACGACTCGTCAGTTCAATCAATCAAATAAATCGTTGGGTAGATGTTGTTTTCCCTGAGATGCGACAAGTCTTTAAAGACGTAAAAGGGAAAGGTGCAATCGCAACCCTCCGCCTATTCCCTACACCAACCGAGTTACGTTCTATGGAAGCCCAAGATATCATTAAAGGTTGGAAATCACTCATGAAGCGACACGCTGGATATAAAAAAGCCCAATCATTAATTGAATTAGCCAAACGTTCTGTTGGTAACCAACAAGCACATGATGCTTATAAACTACACCTGGAACAATTACTTGAAGAATTTGATCTCGCTACAACGCAACTCGAAAGAGTGGAACAAGAAGTCACTAACGTGCTTCAACAAATTCCTTTCGCACAGAAACTGCTCGCTATTAAAGGGATAAGTGAAATCTCTTTAGCTGGAATTTTAGGGGAAGCTGGAGATTTAAGTGGATTCGCCCATGGTAACTCTCTATTACGACATGGAGGATTACATCTAGCAGAGGCAAGCTCGGGTAAATGGAAAGGACAAATTGTCCTCTCAAAACGTGGGAGATCTCGTCTACGGCGATTCTTGTACTTAGCGACAATGAGTCTTGTCATGAACAACCCTGAGTTCAAGGAGCTTCACTCCAGCAATGTTAAAGTGAAAAAAATGAAGAAAATGAAATCAATTATGAAACTGATTGGTAAGCTTGCAAGAATATTAGTTGGTATGGTCCGACGTAATGAGTCCTATTGTCCCGAAAAAGTACAACCTTTAACACCAATAGCAGCATAATTGAGCCTTTGCTAAATTCTCTTCAAAGCGAATATATCAGAGTATATAACTAGTAGTTAATATTTAGATTAGTATTTTATCGAATGTTGGCTTATTCGTAGGATCTCAAAGAAAGCACGGAGTACTGGATGTGTTAAACCAAAGGGCATCGACCCGTTCCGTTAGCAAAACCGGCCTCCACCCCTTGGATAGGCATGACGAAGGAATGAGAGGGCTTAGACCCGTTGAGACATGGGAGGGACAGCCTCCAGGGGCGGCGTGGAGAATACGTGCATTATATGGTAAAAGTTGGAGTTTACTACTTACTCCTCTATTTCCGCACGCCTTCATGTAGCCAAACCTATTAAAACTCACTTCATTCATCCATTATTGTTCTATCAAGTGGTTTGAAATCCTGCGAATAAGTGAGCATTCGAGAGATAAATGTATCTAACTGAGGGAGTT
>NZ_JBHLVO010000076.1:0-1906 GCF_042433335.1 Metabacillus herbersteinensis | reverse complement strand
TTCGCCGTCACATAGTTAAAATGACCAATCATGCTGGAAGTGGTCATCCAGGAGGATCACTTTCTGCAACAGAACTATTACTAACTCTTTACTATGAACATATGAATGTTGATCCTAACAATCCAGATTGGCAAGACCGTGATTGTTTCTTCCTATCAAAAGGACATTGTACACCTGTGTTTTACTCAGTATTAGCTGAAAAGGGATTCTTCCCGGTTGAAGAGTTAATGACATTCAGGGATGTAGACGGTAGATTGCATGGACATCCATGTGGGGAGCATATCCCAGGTGTAGATATATCTTCAGGATCACTTGGTCAAGGATTATCAGTTGCTAATGGTGTTGGTTTAACTGCAAAACTAGATGGTAGCAATAGAAGATCATATTGCATGATCGGTGATGGAGAATTACAAGAAGGTCAAGTATGGGAAGCAGCGATGACAAGTGCGCATTACAATCTTGATAACGTTTGTGCGATTATCGACTGGAACAAAATCCAACTTGATGATTTCGTTGAAAATGTAAAAGGTGTTAAAAATCTTGGAGATAAATTTAGAGCTTTCGGTTGGCACGTTGTTGAAATTGATGGTCATGATATCAATGCAGTAAATGAAGCGTTTAAAGAAGCTAAACGTACAAAAGGTAAACCTACTGCAATTCTAGCTCATACCGTTAAAGGTAAGGGAGTTTCATTTATGGAAGATACACATGATTGGCATGGAATGGCTCCAAATGATGAGCAATTAGAAATCGCTTTAAAGGAGTTGGCTTAAGATGGAAAATCTAGAAGCACCACGTAAAGGTTTTGCTGATGCACTAATTAGACTTGGAGAAAAACATGATAATTTAGTGGTACTTGATGCGGACTGCGCAAAATCAAATATGACAAATCTATTTAAAAATAGATTTCCAAAACGCTTTTTTAACATCGGTATTTCTGAATGTGATTTAGTAGGAACTGCAGCTGGTATGGCAGTAGCAGGTAAAGTACCATTTGCGAATGCTTATGCAAACTTCCTTACTGGTCGCGCATTTGATCAGATGAGAATTTCTGTATGTTACTCAAATAACAATGTGAAAATTGTCGGTCATAACGCTGGTACTTCAGCTGCTCAAGAAGGAGCAACACATTTACCGTTCGAAGATATTTCTTTAATGCGTTCTCTTCCACGTATGACTGTAATTGTTCCAGCAGACGCTGTTGAAATGGAAAAAGCAGTAGAAGCTGCTTATTACCATGATGGACCTATTTACCTACGTGTTGGAAAATTACCAGTACCGATCGTAACAAAGAAAGAAGAGCCTTTCGAAATCGGTAAAGCAATTAAATATCGTGAAGGGTCTGAAATTACAATTATCAGTACTGGAATTATGCTTGATGAGTCACTAAAAGCAGTAGATGAATTAGAAAAACAAGGTGTAAGCGCTGAACTTTTACACATTCATACAATTAAACCTATTGATAAAGAAGCAATTGTTGCATCTGCTGCGAAAACAAAAAATGTTATCACAGTTGAAGAGCATTCAATTATTGGTGGATTAGGTAGTGCGGTTGCTGAAGTATTATCAGAAAGCCAACCGTCTAAATTAAGAAGAATCGGTATAAATGACCGCTTCGGAGTTTCTGGTAAAATGGATGAATTACTTGACCTCTTTGAATTAAGAGCACACCGTATTGTTTCAACTGCAAATGAACTATTAGGTGAAAAAGTAATTAGATAATCGCCTTTTAGATAAAGAAAGGGGGAGGGTTTTTGTCAAACGTAACCCAATATCCAAATTTAAAAGATACATTAGAAAATCCTCTCTTCTCTAAATCCGATGATAGCCTACGAGCTAAAATCAAAGATCATTTAAAACAAACAAAACATAAGTTTATCGTTTTAGATGATGATCCAACTGGTGT
>NZ_JBHLVO010000075.1:0-2327 GCF_042433335.1 Metabacillus herbersteinensis | reverse complement strand
AGGTCCAAAAATGGCCTAAATGATGATCTCGGAGAGGTCTACTATTCTCTATAATTGCTTCAAATCCAATAAAAAAATCAAAAAGGAGTTCGGAATGGGAGCATTCCGAACTCCTTTTGTCTACAAACTGAGCTGACTCTTAGGATATAGAGTCAGCTCTTCTTTTTATCAACATTGATTGTGTAGAGTAAGCACGATCGTTTTAATAGAAGCTCGAAAAACGAAAAAGATAGTATTTTGTCGAAAAGTCGATAATAAGTCGATAAAATGAAAACTCCGATGATAAAACCACTGTTTCCGCAAATAAAAAACCTTCACAGCCAAAAAAAACTACAACTCTAGAAGTTAATTTTACCAACAAAATGATGTATAGCTATCGAAAAACAAAGATTAAAGTAAAAGGATTATTAAAGATAGAAAAAGCCTCATTATATTGTTTAGTGACAATAAATTTGTTAGATTTACAATAAACTCGTTTAAAACATAATAAAGTTGTTTAAAAACGTCAGCCTGTTATTCCATTAAAGGGCCAGATTGTTGAGCAACACAGTTATGGTATTATGCTAAAATTAGGAAGATATTGTGAAGAAGTGCATTTAAAGTAACAGGCAGGTTAGTTGAAAAAACGAGTGAAGAATGAAAAGATTTATTTTCTTATGTGTGGGGGGAACAATATATTTCAATAGCAGAAGAGGATTATCTGAACATAGAAAATCAATAAAGGAAAATTGACAAAAGACTTTTCAGTTAGTATTATAGACAAATACAGTCTATAATTAGAGGTGACTTAGTTGAAATACTCTAAAGCAACCAACTACGCATTGCATACAATGGTTTATCTCCTTCTCATACCTGATGGGAAAAGTATCGGGGTAAGACCATTAGCAGAATTCCTAAAAGTTTCTCCCACTTATTTGTCTAAAATTTTGACCAAACTTGTAAAAGCGGGCATTGTTGAATCTGCTAGTGGTGTTAACGGGGGATACAAACTGATTAAAAATAAATATGACATGTCGTTCCTTGAAATAATACATGCCATAGAAGGACCAGTTTCAATGTTCAACTGTAATTTAGAACATGTTGAATCGGATAATCAAAACTGTTTAATTGAAAACGTGATGCTTAATGCTGAATTCAAAATGGTGAGTTATCTTAAAGAAAAGAAAATAAAGGAATTAACAGAAAAAATTGATTCAAACATAATCAATTTAATTAAAAATGAGTCCAAATAATTTTTTTGGATTAATCATAGATAATAAAGGTGTTTAATATCTTTAATAAAAGGAGTGTATATTATGTTAGATTGTGTAATTGTAGGTGGAGGTCCAGCAGGTTTAAATGCTGCACTTGTATTAGGTAGGGCAAGAAGGAAAGTGGTTTTATTCGATAGTAATTCTCCAAGAAACGCAGTTACCCAAGAGTCACATGGCTTTATAACCAGAGATGGAATTAAACCAAGCGAATTTAGAAAAATTGCTCACTATGACATAACCAAATATCCTTCTGTAACAATTAGAAATGAAAAAATTACTGACATTAAAAAAAAGGGAATGATATTTAAACTCGTAACAGAAGAAGGGGAATCTATTCAAGCAAAGAAAGTTATTTTAGCAACTGGTCTAAAGGAAATCCATCCATCCGTAGAAAACCTTATGGATTATTACGGAAAAAGTCTTTTTAGTTGCCCTTATTGTGATGGCTGGGAGTTGAAAGACCGTCCGCTAATAGTGTTATCTGAACTCCCATCTGTATTTCATATGGTTAAAATTGTTTATAATTGGAGCAAAAACTTAATCGTTTGTACTAATGGACACAAGGTTTTAACTACGGAGCAAAAAGAAGTGCTTCAAAGAAAAGAAATAAAGGTATTTGAACAAAAAATTAAAACTCTTGTTGGTGAAAATGGGTTTTTAGAAGCTGTAATTTTTGAAGATGATGAAAAAGAAAAGAGGGATGGTGGATTTGTGACTCCCGAATGGATTCAGGCTTCACCTTTTGGAAAATCTTTAGGTTGCGAAATAAACCAGCTTGGTGGAATCATTACAGATGAGGTAGGCAGGACAAATATTGAAGGTGTTTATGCGGCAGGTGACACATCCGTTATCGCTCCTTCACAAGTGATTATTGCGGCGGCTCAAGGAAGTAGAGCCGCAATTGGAGTGAATACAGATTTAACTCAGGAGGATTTTAATTAAAACATTGTGAAACAATGTACTTAAACTATCGGGGGCGTTAGCATTCCTGTAGAGAGTTAATTATTGACTTTGATAAAAAAAGAGCTCCTCAGTAAGATTGAATATAGAAACCACTCTAAACTCAAAATCTTA
>NZ_JBHLVO010000074.1:0-2566 GCF_042433335.1 Metabacillus herbersteinensis | reverse complement strand
TGTATTTGATAATCTAAATTTGAGCCACTTTCCAAGAGTTTGATCACATAAAAAGTGAGCCACATGATTTCCAATTCTATTAACCTCTTTTATGATTGATAGTGACCAAACAATCAACATAAGAGAGGAAAAAGGGAATGATCAATATGGCTCAATATCATAATATCAAATTCATGAAAGAGGTAGAAGGACTTTCCGAAAGGCAAATTGCGAAAAAACTTGGTATTTCAAGAAATACCGTAAGTAAATATAGTAAACAAAATGATGCTCCATCTACTGTTTTTCGGCAAAAGGTTTATGGGACGAAAGATTATTCAGATGAGACCAAACGCGTTTTGAATATCATTGACCAATGGCTCGAAGATGATCTTAATCGTTGGGGAAAACAACATCACACTGCTGCTAGAATTTATCATAGATTAGTCAATGAATATAGTTTTAAAGGGTCAGAATCAAATATTCGTAAAATTGTAGCCAAACGCAAGAAGAAACTACAAGAAGTCTTCATTCCACTTGATTTTCAACTCGGCCACCAATTCCAATTCGACTGGGGAGAGGCGGATATTATTCTACAGGGTCGTACACAACGCGTTTTCCTCTTTTGTATTCAGCTTTCGGCAAGTCGTTTACGGTTTGTGAGAGCTTATATACACGAAAAACAAGAGGCTTTCTTAGATGGGTTTGTCCATGCTTTTGAATTCTTTGGAGGTGTCCCAACAGAAGGACTATTTGATAACTTGAAAACAGCAGTAGTGAAAATTCTTCAAGGAAGAGATCGCTTAGAACAGGAAACATTTGTAGCATTACAAGCTCATTATTTGTTTAAAGCAGAATTCTGTAACGTGAGATCAGGTAACGAAAAAGGTCGTGTCGAAGGCACAGTTGGTTACATAAGACGAAATGCCTTTGTCCCTTATCCAGAAGTGCAGTCAATGGATGAACTTAATGATTATCTTCGTGAATGGTGCTTACAAGAAGCTGAACTTAAAAACGTTCCTTACAAGAAAGAAACTGTCGCGCAAATGTGGGAGAAGGAAAAGGAACATCTCCACTCACTCCCGGATAATCAATTTGAAGCTTGTAAGCTTATCTCATGCCAGGTTAACAAAACTTCATTAATCACGATCGAGACTAATCAATATTCCGTTCCATGTGGATACGTAGGTCAAGCAGTATGGGCAAAAATTTTTGTCGATCGTGTGATCGTTGTGGCTCAAAACCAAGTGATCGCTGAACACAGTCGTTCCTATGAACGTAATCAAATGATTACAGTTCTTGATCACTATCTTGAAGTGCTTTTCAAAAAACCACGTGCCATTCGAGATGCCCAGGCATTTCAATCATCTGACATTCCAGATGTGTTCAGGCGTTTCCATCGTAAGATGCGGGAGCAAGAAGGAGCCATTGGAGATCGAAAGTTTATAAGACTTCTCCTCCTCCACCGAGAGATTGGAATGGAAAAGTTAACGCAAGCCTTACAAGAGGCCGAAAAATCACAAGTCTTTCGGTACGATATGGTGCATGAAGTCATACAGAGGCTAACGAATACGAACTTTAAAATCAATCAACTCCCAAAGGGGAAAACGCCCACAAATCTACTAGACTATAAAATACAAAAGTCGAATGTAGCCCAATATGGACAGTTGACAGGAGGTCAGAGGGAATGACAACAGAATTACTAGTAGATCATATGACGAAGCAACTTAGAATGCCTACGATGGCTAATCAGTATCGATCATTGGCCAGGGAGGCTGAAGAACGTAATCTGAGCTATGAAGAATATTTATTAGCCTTATTAGAAGTAGAAGTTCAAACAAGAGATGAAAGCCAAAAACAGAGAAGACTCAAGCAAGCTGCGTTTCCAGTCCAGAAAACGTTGGATACATATGATTTTAGTTTAATGCCTAGTTTGAATCGCAATCGATTTTTGACATTAGCAAAGGGAGAATTCGTAGATAGGAAAGAGAATATCATTTTTTTAGGAAACAGTGGAACTGGAAAGACCCATTTAGCCACAGCACTTGGAGTTGAAATGGTTCAAAATGGGTTTAAAACAAAGTTCATCACTGCATCTGAATTAGTGGAAGAACTCTTAATGGCCAATGAAGAACACAAGCTGGGGGCCTTAGAAAAAAAGTGGCTCAAATTCGATGTGATCATCGTAGATGAGCTTGGATATGTCCCATTCTCAAAAACAGGATCAGAACTATTATTTCAGTTCTTCTCAAGTCGATATGAACGCGCGAGTGTCATCATCACAACAAACTTAGATTTTACAGAGTGGACCTCTCTTTTTGGAGATGAAAAGATGACAGCTGCATTACTTGATCGCCTAACACATCGATCTCATATCCACTTGCTTAATGGAGAATCCTATCGTTTTCGACAAAGCATGAAACAAAAAGGCAATGAAGGATAAAATGGACGCGAGGTGTTTGGGGTTCTTGCCCCTCCCCGGGGCAAGAACCCCAAACACCCAATTCCTCCCACTAATGGGAGCTACTAAAGATGAAGTGGCTCACTTTTAAAGTGATCGCTCTGGCTCAATTTAATGTTGACAAAAACA
>NZ_JBHLVO010000073.1:0-2592 GCF_042433335.1 Metabacillus herbersteinensis | reverse complement strand
TCTCTAAATCCGATGATAGCCTACGAGCTAAAATCAAAGATCATTTAAAACAAACAAAACATAAGTTTATCGTTTTAGATGATGATCCAACTGGTGTCCAAACTGTCCATGATATTTTTGTCATTACGGATTGGGGAATAGACTGGATTAAAAAAGGTTTATCTGATGAGAGAAGTGTACTTTATATTTTAACAAACACAAGAAGCTATAATGCAGAAAAAGCTGAAAAAATCAATAGAGAGATTGTTCGAAACATTGTTGAGGTTACTCAAAAAATGGGCATTAATTACTCAATTATTAGTAGAAGTGACTCAACATTAAGAGGACATTATCCACTAGAAATTAATGTGCTACAGGATGAATTATTAAAAGCTGCTAAAATTGAGATTTCAGGTCATTTAATCGTACCGGCCTTTTTTGAAGCTCATCGTTATACCATAGATAATACTCATTATTTAGGTGTAGATGGTCAGCTTGTCCCTGCAAGTGAAACAGAATTTGCGAATGACTCAGTTTTTGGCTTCAAAACAGCTAATTTGCCGAAGTGGATTGAAGAGAAGACAAATGGAAGCGTAGCTCCCGAGTCCGTATTGATCATTTCACTTGAAGATATTCATAATGGTGGTATAGATAAAATCTACGAGATTCTACTCTCTGCCAACGATAATACTCCTATTATAGTGAATGCTAAATCTTATTATGATTTAGATATCGTAACATTAGCTGTCCTTAAAGCAATTGATTCTGGCAAGTATTTCTTATTTAGAACTGCAGCATCTTTAGTAAAATCAATCGCTGGTATTATTGATCGTCCATATTTATCAGCTGATGAGATTGTTTCAAAAGATGAAAGCCGAAACAATGGTGGATTTATCGTTGTAGGTTCTCACACGAAAAAAACAACGGAACAAATCAACGAACTAATGAAGAAATACCCGATTGAACAAATCGAAATTAATGTTGTAAAAGTTCTAAATGTAGAAACGAGAGCTGCAGAGCTAACACGAGTATGTCAATTAGTAGATAATAATATTTCTTCTAATCGCGATACGCTTGTTTATACAAGTAGAGATGTAATTTTCGCAAAAGAAATAGAAGAAAATTTAAAAATTAGTCAAACTGTTTCAAGTTCCCTGGTTGAAGTGGTTCGTTCACTAAAAGTTAAACCAAAGTTTATCATTGCAAAAGGTGGTATAACTTCTAGTGATGTGGCAACAGACGGCTTGGAGATAAAATATGCAAAAATTTTAGGGCAAGCAATCGCTGGTGTTCCAGTATGGTTAACTGGAAGTGAAGCTAAATTCAAAAATACACCTTATATAGTATTTCCGGGCAATGTAGGGGAAAAAGATTCGATTGCACAAATCTTTGAAAATATTATAAACGATCAAAAGGGAGAGATTTAGATGGCTAAACAAAAAATGACAGCTGCAGAGTTAATTGCATTGTATTTAGAAAAAAGAGGGGTAAAACACATTTACGGTGTACCTGGAGCTGCAATCTTGCCATTCTACGATGCAGTAAAAGAATTAACTAAAATCGAATCATATGTTGTTCGTCACGAGCAAACGGGTGCTTTCATGGCTGACGGTTATTCAAGAGCAACTGGTGAAGTTGGTGTCTGTGCTGCGACTTCAGGTCCTGGTGGAACGAACTTCTTAACAGGCCTTTACGGTGCGTGGATGGATTCAATTCCAATGATTGCTATTACGGGTCAACAAAAAAATAGTTTAATAGGAACAATGCAATTCCAAGAAGCTCCTATCGTTGAAATGGCTAAGCCTGTAACAAAAGCTTCATACCGTTTAACTGATGGTTCGAAAGCGGCTGAATTTATCCATGAAGCATGGGTAACTGCTACTACTGGTAGAAGAGGTCCAGTTCTACTTGACTTACCAGTTGACCAACAAAAAGTTGAAATCGAAGTTGACATAGATGCACTTATCGCTTCTACACCAGTAGATAATCTTCCAACAGCATCTGATTCAGATATCGAAAAAACGTTAGAATTATTAAAAGATGCTAAAAACCCTGTATTACTTTCTGGTGGTGGGGTTAACCTTGCAAACGCTACTGCTGAATTAAAAGCTTTAGCTGAAGAACTTCAAATCCCTGTTGTAACTTCCGGTATGGGTATGGACACTTTCCCTAACGATCACCCATTATTTGCAGGACGTATGGGAACTATGCTTGATACTCCATTCGGTAACAAAACAATTTTAGAAGCAGACTTAGTCATTAACCTTGCTGGGCGTTTCGCTGACCGTAGTACTGGTAATGTTAAAGTGTTTACAGCGAATGGTAAGAAAATTATTCACGTAAACCTTGATAATAAAGAACTTGGTAAAGTTGTTGAAACTACTTTAGGTGTAGTTTCTGACGTTAAATCATTCATGGTTAAACTTACAGAAGCTTATAAAGCACTTGGTGTTGGTGTAGCAGCTACAGCTGAAGCGGGTACTAAGCTTGACCTAACTGAAGAGCGTAAAAAACATGCTCGTAAAACTGATTACACTACACTTCCAATCAGACAAGAACGTGCTCTACAAGAACTTCGTGAATTCTTAGATCGCGATGCATTTGCTTCACATG
>NZ_JBHLVO010000072.1:0-2723 GCF_042433335.1 Metabacillus herbersteinensis | reverse complement strand
TCATACGAATAGGTAAGGGTTTGACGTTATCGCTCCCTTTTCCCTTCGTTCACACCGTACATGAAACTTTCATCTCATACGGCGTTCTAACTAATCCAATTCATTCAATTCTATGTATCTAATGAAGCTAATTTATTGGTTCCAAAATTCAGATTGGGTCATTTTTGCATTGTTTTCGAAGTTCGTTGACCTTTTGTTTCTGTTTATGATTGAGTTTTAAAGAATTAAGTAAAGCTTTAATTTTTTCAATATCTTTTAGATGTATTAGCCGATGTACGGCTTCATGAAGCACTATCAGGTTTGAGAATCTATCATCTCTCGAGAGATGATATGGATTTTTATGATGGCAATGCCAATCAGCTAATCCTAGTTCCGTTCCTGTTACGGCACATCTTCCATTTTGAGCAATAAACTTACTTATGCGATTATCGTTGTACTCAATCGTACGATTTGGAATAAAGTTTTTCATGACATGGCTTAATACGTTTTTGTTAATCGCTTTAAGATTTTTGTGTATTTTTTCTCTGCCTTTGACAGTATAGTTACACGTATCTTGAGAGAAACATAGATTTGTTTTATGCTTTTGGGCATAAATTGGGACAAACACCATGTCTTGAATCTTAAAGTATTGTGGTTCGTACCCTTTGTAACGTTTTTGCAACGTACTAGTCATGTCAGTAAACTTCGCTTCTTTTCTAACGTCTTTTAGTCGATTATATAGCGTCTTATGAAGATAGGAGTTCAACTCAATTAGATTATTTGTGATTTGAGTTGCGGCTGAGTAATAATTTTGAATTCCCATTACGACCGTATTAAAATGCCATACTGTCTTTGCACAGGGTTTCTTATGAATATCTTTTATAGATTCCTTTATTTTTATCAGTGCGTTAGATTTTGCCTTTTTCGTCATATTAGACTGTGCTACAAAACCCATCCTTGTCTTACCTTTCCTTTTAGCTCGGAATGAAAATCCAAGAAATTCTGACGAATTTTTCTTTAGATTAATTACCTTTGACTTTTCTTCACTTGTCTCAAGGTGTAATCTTGTGTTAAGGAAATCCTTTATAGCGTAGTTCATTTTAATCGCTTGCGAGCGTGTGCGACATAAAACTTTGAGATCATCAGCATACCTTACGATGTAACATTCTTTTAGATTAGATTTCTTAAGTGCTAGTACTTTACTTCCATTATGCTTATATTTGTGGTTACTTTCGAATGTTTCCCATTGGGAACTTACCCAGCAATCTAATTCATTTAAAACAATGTTAGATAAAAGTGGAGACAAAATACCACCTTGCGGGCACCCTTTGGTTGGAACTCCTTCACCTTCAATCTCTGATTTTAAAAGTTTTGATATGATTGAAACTAGCGTTTTATCCCTTATTCCAAGCGACCAAATTTGTTTAAGTAATTTACTATGGCTTACATTGTCAAAGAAACCTTTAATATCTACATCTACGCAATGATAGAGACCCGCCAAGTTTATGAGGGACTCAAACCTTGCTTTCGCATGATGAGTACTTCTGTTAGGTCTAAAGCCATAACTGTGTTTATGAAACTTCGCCTCACAAATCGGTTCTAACACTTGTAAGATGCACTGTTGAAGAATTCTGTCCCAAATCGTCGGGATTCCTAACGGTCTTACTTTGCCATTCGCTTTTGGTATGAACACACGTCTAACTTTTTGTGGCACATATGATTCAAGCATATTTTGAACCTTTAGAATGACTTCTTCTACAGACAAAGATTTGACATCTTCAATTGTTAATTTATTTGTACCTGCCGTTTTACTTCCTGTATTCCTTTTGATATTTCGATAAGCAAGACGTATATTTTCATCAGAACTAATCCATTTCATTAAGTCATAGAAATTTTGACCATTAACACTTTGAGCGTACAAATTGTCAAAACAATATTGCATATCATAATACTCATTGTGTCTCAGTTTCTTCCGTTTCAACAAGTCGGTGACTCCCTTGGGAGTTGAACCTCTTTTAGTCTCACAAGAACCTTATTAATCGATAAAGAACTGCCTTACATGGTTGAATGATTCTTCATTAGTCTAGTGGCTATCCCTCCACGTGAATTAGACGTTTCATCGGTACTGTGCCACCACTTTCACTGATACAAAGATAAGTTATGCAGTAGCTATTCTCACTATTGCTTTCCTTAACACCGTTTCATAAGAAGTAAGTCCTCCACGTTATCAGCTTACAACGTTGAATTATATCTATTATGGAATGAATTTAGGTGTTTCCTGTAGACCTGTTAACGTAGATATGCCTGTAACATATCATGGATTTTCATATTAACGATTTTTACTCATCCACAGCTAACCTCACAGTAAGTGATATACACATTTCTATGTATTGCCATTCTAGATCCGTACATTCGGAAATTCGTCAGTTTACCCTTAATTATTTTAGGGTGTGTAACATTCTCACCATGTCCATTCAACTCAAGCATTATGATTTACACCACCCCCGCGGGTAGGATTTCGTCAGCTTAACCTGTTACGGTAAATTCTCACGCCTTTTCACCGAGCTTATAACACTATTATTCTTACTAAATCCAGTGCTATTCGACTAAGAGAGAGCCCTTCAAGACGTTACTCTTTCATTTGACTCTTCGATATAACCCTTCAATTCCTGAAGGAATTGTCTAACTTTTATCTGGGTAATGTGACCATTCCCAAGTTAGGTTAGAAACGTTTCGCACCATTA
>NZ_JBHLVO010000071.1:0-3092 GCF_042433335.1 Metabacillus herbersteinensis | reverse complement strand
ACGCCGCCAGCGTTCGTCCTGAGCCAGGATCAAACTCTCCAATAAGATTGTTTGACTAGCTCTTTTTTGTACACGAATGTACGAAAAAAACTTTGTTACTTTTGTTGCTTTTGTTGATTAAATCAACGTTGGCACGCTTGGTTTTGTTTAGTTTTCAAAGATCATTTTATAGCCGAGTTACTAATCTATCATTTTAAAAATGAAATGTCAATAACTTTTTATATTTCATTTTGAAGCCGAGCTACTAATTTATCATTTTATATCTGATATGTCAACAGCTTTTTAAATTTCATTTTACGGCCGAACTACTAATCTATCACTTTAGATCTGATATGTCAATAGCTTTTTATATTCATTTTGTGGCCGGACTATTAATCTATCACTTTAAATCTAATATGTCAATAGCCTTTACTATTCTTCTTATTACAAGAAATTATAAAAAAGGAACAGATGTAGGGAACACTCACCGGTTCGTTTAGTCAAAGTTTCTACCTTGATAAAATATGTTACCAAATTAAATGCGTTACTTAAACTACTTTGTTTATTCGTTAGACGTAAGCAACTCTATTAGTATGGTAATACATATATAAAATGCCTAGTTTTTAAAGGCAGACATTTGTTTTATCAAACCAAGCAGTTCAGTTAACTTTTTTAAGATGGTTATATAAACGTTTAGCATCATAGTCTATTCCATTCAATTGTGCAGAACCTACCCTTGAGAGCCAGGGTAACCCTAAAAAGTAAATACCGTTTATTGGACTTATTCCTCTATAATGAATCGGTTTTTTTTGTTGATCAACGACCCCAGGGATATCTATCCAGCTATAGTCAAATTGAAATCCTGTAGCCCAAATGATATTGTCTACTTTCAATTTCGTTCCATCTCTAAATGTAGCTTCCTTACCCTGAAAGGATACTGTTCTTTCTTTTACTTGCACATGTCTGCCTTCTATTAGTTTTTTTAGTTCCATGCCAATTACAGGCTCTGTTTTCTGCAAATAACTTGCCAGCTTAGAATCAACGGGCACCTTGGAAATACCAAACGTATCAAGCCACCAAAAAATACTCTTTTTTAATATTTGCTGTGGAATAATCACGATTTCATGTCCCGTTGAGATGTAAACTTTTCGGTTCTTGGATAGTTCTGCTACAATTTGAGAACCGGAATTGCCAGCGCCAATCACTAATACATTTCCAGCAGGTAGTACCGAGGGTCTCTGATATTCAGAGGAGTGGATTTGAAATACGCTTTTTGAAAGTTCTCCCTTTACTATAGGAATATTTGGTTTTTGGAAAGGACCTGTCGCAATCACAACTTTGTTTGCTGTCCATTCTCCTTTTGACGTTTTCACCGAAAACTTGAAATCCATTTTTTCTAACTTTTCCACTTTGGTATGCAAGCTGACAGGAATCGAAAAATAGTTGGCATAGCTTTCTAAATAATCCGCTAATTCATCTTTAGTAGGAAAACCTTTCTGATTGCCAGACATAGCTAATCCAGGTAAAGCACTGTATTTTCTCGGACTGAATAAAACAAGAGAATCATAGCGATTTCTCCATACATCCCCAATTCTCACTGAAGCATCAATCAATTCGAAAGTAAGATTTGTTTGTTTTAAATAATAGCCTATTGCCAGTCCCGCTTGACCAGCTCCAATAACAAGGACGTCAACATGATTGTTCAAGTTTCTACCTCCATAAACAAATGTAGTATTTTTCTTACCTCCTGAATTGACGTATTCTGGCATATTACATTCAATCCGATTTAACCAATTCTACTAAACATCTCCCCCCCCATGGTCTTACAAGTGAAAGAGCAAAATGAGAAAACAAGAATTCAACTCTTTTTCTTGTCAAACTCTTCGGCACTCATTAGCTATATGTACCAGCTTTTCATTAAAGAAACTTTAAAAACAAGTACAGAACAGGATATAGTTTCCACTTTGTATCGATGTTACATAAACATTTAATTTTGTCTTTTAAGTATTTGTTGAAGGGCCAATTCAAGCTTACTAAATTTAAACGTGTATCCTTCTTTTTCTAATCTCTCTGGAATAACCCAACGACTTTTTAAAATTAATTCGGCCTCTGTTCTAATTAAGGAAGCACCAATTTCAAGCATCCATTTAGGAGTAGGTAATCCAACCTTGCTATTCATTACTTTTCGTAATTGATCCATTAATTGACGATTTGTAACAGGATATGGTGATGAACAATTGAATACTCCACTCAGTTGTTTATTCTCTCTGAGAAAGAGAATAATAGTGTATAAATCTTCTATATGAATCCAACTAAATTTTTGATTTCCAGACCCTTGAACCCCACCAAGTCCTAATCTTACTAAGTTTACAAATGGTGTCATAACACCACCACTCTCACCTAATACAATGGCAATTCTTAATGCAATTTGCCTAGTTTCAGGTAATTGAAAAGCAAAAAATGAACGCTCCCATTCTTTGGCAACATCAACCGAGAAACCAGATCCAATTTCACCATTTTCTTCAGTCATTGGTCGATCTTCAGCATGTCTATAGATGGTAGCTGTACTAGAATTTATCCATAATAATGGAGGGTTTTTACATTCTAGAATTGCATTTCCCAGCGTTTGGGTAGTCTCTGTCCTCGAGTTTAGGATTTCCTGCTTATTTTTAGTATTGTATCGACAGTTTACAGACTTCCCGGCAAGATTAATTAACATCTCTGAATTTTCTAAGGCTTCTATTATTCCAGCGTGATTATTCCATACTATCTGTTGGGATTGCCTTGAAATTATTTTTACTTCATATCCTAAATCTATAAACTTCTCCTCAAAGTATTTACCAATAAAACCAGTTCCTCCTGCTATGACTACTTTCTTTTTCATGGTATCAACTTCTTTCTATAATAGTTAAAAATAATTCGATTTGTTTGTGAAATACTTCACATGAATTATATCAAAATTTCCCAAAAATTGATACCTTTAATAAATCGAGTAGGAGGCGCGTTACCGCGCCGACTCCGGGTAGAAAGGCCGCCCAATTGGCGGCTCAAACCCCCACAGAACCCGGCGTGCGGATTTCCCGCACCGGGCTCTTCAGAAATTGCTTCACAGC
>NZ_JBHLVO010000070.1:0-3388 GCF_042433335.1 Metabacillus herbersteinensis | reverse complement strand
AATATCCTTTAACAAGCGTGAGATTCGTATACATGTCAAAGAATATCTTTCCATAATATTAATTTTTTTATCTGCAAAAATCCTGTAGCCACTTCAAAAGATTGGTATCCTCTTCCCAGATAGGGGTGTCCTGCGTTACAACCTCCATATAAGCAGATTCCAATGCTTTTCTTTTCGTTTCTGTATTTGCTCTCAAATAAATTTCAGTTGTGCTCACATTTACATGTCCTAACAAATCTCTTATATAAATTAGGTTTACGCCTGCCTCTAGCAGATGCATTGCTTTTGTATGCCTGATCAAATGAGGATGGAGACTATCGGAGAACAGAACATCCGAATTAGATTCCTTAGCCAGGTGTAAGTGCTTTTCTAAAATGTATGTTATACCAGGTCTAGTGAACGGGTATTTGTTACTATTGTAAAATAAAGGATGACTTTGGTTTCCGTTTTCCAGCAGACTATTTTCCTTCATGTAATTCTCCAACAGATCTCGGGTCTTTCCCATAATGGGAACACTTCTTCTTTTATTTCCTTTTCCTGTTAAAGTTATCGTAGCAGGTTTCGTAAGTCTAACATCACTAGTTTTTAAATCAATTAATTCCTGTACTCGTGCTCCTGTATCATAAAGAGTAGCCATTATTGTTAAATCACGCCGCCCCCTTTTTTTACTAGTATCTGGTTGTTCCAATATATACTTCAGGCATTCCTGCGAAAGGAATTCAACCGTCTTTTTTTCTCTCTTTTTAAAGGGAATTCCTAAGATTTTTTGGCATTCCAACATGATTTCAGGATGTTCTGACTGCGTATAACGAAAGAAGCTATGGATAGCTGCCAGTCTCTGGTTACGGGTGTTAATGCAGACATTACGGTTTTTTTCGAGCCAAAGAAGAAAGTCTCTAATTTTTTCTGCTTTTAATTTATCAAATGTAAGGTGCTCTGGCTTGATACTCAGTTCTAAATCGCAATACATCAGTACTTGTTTGAACGTATCCCTGTAAGATTTTATTGTATTGGTGCTGACGTTGCGTTGGCTTGGAAGATAATCCGAAAGGAATCGTGTGAGCGTTCTTGCAAAGTCAGTCTGCTTCATCAACTAACACCTCCGGTATTAAATGGGAAAAGTTCTGTTCCACAGAAGATATTATTTTTGGATATAAATCCGCAGTCAGCCTTAAGTAATGTTGTGTACCTCTTAAATCAACATGGCCCAGAAACGCCGAAAGGTAGGGCAGGAGATTCGTAAGGTCCTCCTCATTTATAACCCATTTCTTCAAGCAATGAACGGAAAAAGAATGTCTTATATCATGGAGCCTTGGACCCCTTCCGCTATGGGAAATTCCTGCTTTCCAAAGGATATCTCTGAAAAGTTTATATATCGTACTTTCCTTATAATGTTCTCCGTAAGGAGATAAGAAGAAAAATGGATTACAAGACTCAAAATGATGGACGTTATCTGCATACAGCCGACAACGTTCTGTCAGGGTTTTCGCCATTGGAACAATCCGTTCTTTTCTAAATTTCGTATCCCGGATAAATAATGTCCCTTGCTTCAAGTCAACATCTTTAAGCCTCAAATGTAGTGCTTCCGAAATCCGCAGTCCACATCCATACAACATTCGGAACAGAAGGGGAAGAATTAGATGCCTGTTAGGAGAAACATTGGAAATAGGATAACTGTCGCATATAGTAAACATACTTTTCAGCTCTTTTTCCGAAAAAATATAGGGGACATAGGAATATCTATCTATCGTAATAGCTGCACCCGGGAACATGTATGCCTCATAACCAAGTCGTACCATATATTCCGCAAGCCCACGCACGATTGAGATTCTTCCGTTTCTAGTACTGGTAGTTTCATTTGGTCTTTTTTTCGTCCAAAGCAAAACCAGTTCCTTTGGCAGTTTCATCTCGACTAAATGTCCTTTGGCAACCAGAGTGTCAAACTGTTTCAAAAGAGATGAACCTTTTCTGTATTGATAACCCACAGCCTTCTTTTCCTCAATGTATCCGGCAATCAGTTTACTAAGTATGCTTTTAAAAATAACGGTCTTCTTAGACATCCCTAGACACCTCATCAGGATCTATGGCGCATCTCCGTAATCCTTCCATTCCTGTATGCAGATAAACACTTGTAGACTTAGAATTAAAATGGCCAAGGATTTCAGAGATTACTGGCAATGGGGTTCCTTGTTCAAGCAACGTACTGGCAAGGGTGTGACGAAGCGAATGCATTCCTTGCCTTTTGCCATCTGGAACAGTTATTCCGGAAAGTCTGGTGTATTTCGTTATTATGTTATGAAGATTTGCATCTTTACCAAAGGCTTCATAAGGTGCATTCATCCTTATAAAAACAAAGGGTGCATGACTAATGGGACGTGCATTTTTGAGATAATCAATCAATGCCCAGCCTATATCCTTTAAAATGGGGTACGTTACAATATTCTTTGTTTTATCCTGCCTTATTTCTATGGTTTTTGACTGCCAGTTTAAATTCGATAACTCCAAAGATTTAATGTCACCTACCCTGATGCCGAGTTTGGCAACTAGAAGCAGGATCGCATAATCCCTCTTTCCGGTTGGATTTCCCCTATCAATACTGTCCAACATACGCATGACATCTTCTTTATTCCAAACGGAAGGAACTGGAGGATAATAATATTTACTCTGTTTTGGGACTTTTAAGGATAGGTCTTCGTTCGTATATTCGTTGAAGTAGAGAAATCTTAAATATACCCTGAGCGTTGTTAAGATGGATGCAATACTTTTTTCATGGTGCGCATAGATTGTTTTGACATAATCGGATATCATCTCCGAAGTAATATCATTTGAGTTCTGAACGCTCCGACAGTCAAGGTAATCTATGAAAAAGAACAAGCGTTGAATACGTGTTCGTAGACCTCTTTTTGAATATTCATTATTCTTACATTCCTTTTCATAGTCGGTTAGTTCTTTTTCAAACTGTGGAGGTTTCACATATCCTGGCTTTTTCACAATCCTTCGGATAATCACGCCATGAAGCTGGTAATCACCTAAGACTCTTATTCTCCGGATAGGGTCTTTGAGTCCTTTAGGCATTGCTTCCATATAATAATTGACCGTACAGTTATATTTTTCTTTTAAAAAGTCCCTTCCTAATTCTTCTGAAAAATAGAGTTTATCTTTTTCATAGGCAAATGTAATAACTCTCCTGTAAAAAGCACGAAACCCGCAAAGAGTGTTATCGGCATACTTTAACCTTTCGAGTTCTGATAAAACCTTGGCAACGAGTTCTTCAATGGGCAATCTTGTTTCCATGTAGCACCTCCTGGATTTTATACAATCCATTGTGAGGTTTTATGGAAAGAAATAAAAGAACAGTGCAATAAAGACAGGCATATACTCTTATTTC
>NZ_JBHLVO010000007.1:0-174381 GCF_042433335.1 Metabacillus herbersteinensis | reverse complement strand
ACTGGAAGAGACTAGGATTAAAATCTCTACTAAAAGTAATTTCATAAACTTTCGAACCGCCGTATACCGAACGGTACGTACGGTGGTGTGAGAGGTCAGCGCGGTAACGCGCCTCCTACTCGATTATTAATACATTCCACAAATCAACATTCTCTTTCCTAAACTTGTAGTGATTTCTAGTCTGTCGCTACTATGGATGCCGCGCCCAAAGTGGTGTTGGACGGCACAGAGGGAATCTTCGTTGTCGAATTGATAAAAGGAAACCCCCTTTTTATTAACACTGTTATCAAGGAAGATCAATGCATTATAGGAATAGATACAGTCAAATGGTGAAAAGGATAGTGCGTTTAACTGGGTAATAAAGCGGATAAAGGTTTCGTCCTGGAGCTCTTTTAGCATCTCATCTAAAGCAAATGGTAGTCTTCTTTTGACTCTTACCATGTCACCTGCATGGAGTTCAAGCAATCCATTTTCTGTTTCTAGTATCCCGAATCCCTGCCATTTACCTCGTTTCCAGTGCTTCTGAATATACACTTCTATATACCGTTCTTGCATTTCATCTAATAAGTGAACCTCGTCATTTAAATCATCATATAGTACATATTGATCATCATCCAAGGCGACACTTCCGCTTAAATACGAACGCTCCTGCTTTTTTAGAACATCTATTTTTTGATGTGGACTCAAGATCTTCAACCTCCGTTAATGAAACGATTTCTGTGCTGTTAATGTACGTTTTAGCCAAAAGAAGAGAAGTTTATGCAAAAACAACGTGACTCGGACAAATCAACAATTCATATGTATAGCATAGGATAGGTAATCTCAGAGGGAGAAATGGTCGATAGTAAAAAAAGCAACGTCAATCGCCATGACTGCACTAGCACGTCCTGTGCGTCGGAGCTGGACTTGCGAAACGCAGACTTAGTATCAAAATTTTTACTTTCTTATATTTGTACAAAGACTTCTTTTAAAGAAATAGGGAGAGGTGTTAACAATGTGTGGAATTACAGGGTGGGTTGATTTTAAAAAAAACCTGCAAAATGATCAGGATACGATGACAAAGATGGTCGAAACGCTAGCCAAAAGAGGACCGGATGATACAAACATTTGGGGCGAAGATCATGTTTTATTTGGACACAAACGACTGATTGTTGTTGATCCACTATGTGGGATACAACCGATGACAAGGGTAAAAGGAGAGTCTACTTACACGATTTGCTACAATGGGGAGCTTTATAACACGGAAGATTTGCGAAAGGAATTACTTAAAAGTGGTTATTCGTTTCAAGGGCATTCAGACACAGAAGTACTACTCAGCTCCTACATGGAGTGGGGAGAAGAATGCTTAGAGTATCTGAATGGTATTTTTGCATTTGCCATTTGGGATTCTGCGAAGACTAAGTTGTTTATGGCGAGAGACCGATTAGGGGTAAAACCACTGTTTTTTAAAGAACAAAATGGCTCACTCTTGTTTGGATCAGAGATTAAAGCAATTTTAGCACACCCATCTGTTTCAGCCGTTTTAGATTCAACTGGTTTAGCAGAGGTTTTTGGGTTAGGACCGTCAAGAACACCAGGAGTAGGCGTCTTTAAAGGAGTAGAAGAGCTGCGACCTGCACACGCATTACTTTTTTCAAAAGATGGTTTAAAAAAATGGCGTTATTGGAATGTTGAAAGCAAGCAACATGAAGATTCATTTGAAGATACAGTTGCAAATGTGCGCGACCTGTTCAAGGATTCTGTTATTCGACAACTCGTATCAGATGTTCCTGTTTGCACATTTTTATCTGGTGGAGTTGATTCGAGTGCAATTACAGCGATTGCCTCCGAACATTTCAACTCTATAGGAAAAGGTCCACTTCATACGTTCTCAGTAGATTATGAGGACAATGAAAAGTTTTTCAAAGCGAATGAATTTCAACCGAACTCAGATGGCCCTTGGATAAAAAAATGAGCGATACCTTTGAAACGATTCATCATCGCTGTGTGATTTCTCAACAAGATTTAGTCGATCATTTAATAGAAGCTGTCACTGTACGAGATTTGCCTGGAATGGCTGACGTGGATTCTTCGTTGCTGTGGTTTTGTAGGGAAGTCAAGCAAGATTTTGTTGTGGGTCTTTCCGGTGAATGTGCCGATGAAATCTTCGGTGGGTATCCATGGTTTCATCGTCCAGATGATCTTGCAAGTGATGCTTTCCCGTGGATGCGTTCTACTAGCGAACGAATGAATTTATTGAAGCCTGAGTGGCAGGGGAAATTAAATCTGCAAGAGTATGTAAAAGAACGTTATCAAGAAACATTAAGAGAAACTCCATTGCTTGAAGGAGAAACTGAAACAGAAAAGAAAAGACGTCAGTTATTTTATTTAAATCAAGTTTGGTTTATGTCAACCTTGCTTGATCGGAAAGACCGTATGAGTATGGGTGCAAGCTTAGAAGTTAGGGTTCCATTTGCAGATCACCGTTTAGTTGAGTATGTATGGAATATTCCTTGGGAGATGAAAATACACGGAAATAGAGAAAAAGGGATTCTTCGCAAGGCGTTGGAAGGAGTTTTACCTGAAGAAGTTTTGTACCGTAAGAAAAGTCCATATCCTAAAACCCATAATCCAGAGTATACAAGACTCGTAAAAAACTGGCTTCAATCACTGGTAGATCAAAAGGATTCAATTCTACACGTTTTCTTAAATAAAGAATCTCTAAAAGCGATTATTGATTCAGGAGGAGATGCTTTTCAAGTTCCATGGTTTGGCCAGCTGATGACAGGTCCACAGCTTCTAGCTCACCTTGCACAAATTCATATCTGGTTTGAGAACTATTCAATTAATATTGAAGAGCATTAACAGTTGGTCAATTCGACCAACTGTTTTTTTCTATTTAATTCCGTTACTAGCATACTAAAATAGTTGGGCGCACGAACCGGAGTTGGGCGGTTCGCTCGAAAAGTACGCCACCCCACCATCGCGCCCTGCTCCCACAAACAAAAAAACTCCACACAAAGTGAAGTTTTCATCGTCTCAAGAAGCGGCCTTTTCGCCAATAAACCCTTTCGTCATCCAAACTCTCGACTTCCAGCGCATCAGCATCAAGATGCCTCTAACCCATTCATCGACAATAAACGCAATCCAAATTCCTGCTAAACCAAATTCGAAGTGAACACCTAACACATAAGCAACCGGAATACTTATTGCAGCCATTGAGAGGATCCCCATATAAGTAGGAAACTTCACATCACCAGCTGCACGCAACGCACTGATAATAACAAGATTAAACGCACGACCTGGCTCCAAGATAATTGTAAGCAAGAGGAGAGTGCCGCCGACTTTAATAATCTCTTGATTATTGGTGAAAACGCCAAACAGTGAGTCAGAAAAAGTACTAAATAGAATGGCCATAGAGGTTGAGATAGTCATTGCAAGGTAGAAGCTTTTGAGACAACGCCTGTAAGCTCCTTCATAATCCCTCGCACCAATCATTCGACCAACTATTATTTGCGTCCCCTGGCTAAGAGCTATCGCAAATAAGAAAATAAGCATCATCAAGTTTTGTGCATAAACTTTGGTTGTTAACGCCTCAGCTCCGAGAATTGTTATGAAATAAGTAATGACCATTTGTGAGGTATTGTAAGCAAGATGCTCTCCAGCTGATGGTACACCAATTTTAAGTAAATTTTTAATATGATGTACGGGCAACTCGAAGACAGTTTTAAAATTGACACTAAACGAAACTCGCTTCATTAGTAAATATGTGATCACAAGCAGTCCGATAAATCTTGAGACAATAGTTGAGATTGCAACCCCTTCAACACCAAGAATCGGAATACCAAACGGTCCAAAAATAAATAAATAGTTTCCAACGATATTCAAGATATTCATAGCAATTGTGACGTACATTGTATCTTTTGTGTATCCATAGCTTCTAAGAACTGCTCCAATCGTCATGATGATTGCTTGAATAAAAGCAAATCCACCAACAAACTGTAAGTAAACAGCTGCGTCAGGTATAAGCTCTTGTGGCAGATCCATTATTCTTAAAAGCTGATCTGAAAAAATCACCACAACTACACTAATTAAAATACTAAAAATCAAATTAGCAACAAGTGAAACAGCCGCAACTTCGGATGCACTTTTATGTTGATTTGCTCCAAGCTGTTGGGCGATTAAAATCGTTGTACCTGTTGCGACAAATCCAAACATGACGATTAAAATATTGAGTATTTGATTGGAAACTCCAACAGCAGCAACAGAATTATCCGAATACTGACTAAGCATTAATGTATCTGCATTACCCATTAACATATGGAGAAAGAGTTCAATAAAAATAGGCCATGTGAGAGCAAATAATGTCAATTTTCGATCTCTTTTATCAAGCGACATTTTTCCAGCTCCTTTACAATGATGATACTCGTTAAATGATATACGGGAGGTTTTAACCTAACTAATTGTAACGACATTCGCTTATAATAAAAAGAGATGATACCGATACTTTTTGGAAAAATACGACCTGAAAGGAGGGGGAAGATGTCCTACATTGAATTTGAAATTGCGCCATTTCCAACCTTTATCAAAGCAGGACAGGGGGTTTTTGTGAAGGGAACAAAACATTTAAAACGTGTGTTTACAGTGTTTGATTTGCTATATGTAAAATCTGGAGAGCTTTTTATCACAGAAAATAACGAACCGTTCACAATAAAATCCGGTCAATATTTTATCTTGGTACCTGGGGTAGAACATTTCGGTCACAAGGGATGTTTTGAGAACACAGAGGTGTATTGGCTTCACTTTCTCTTGGAACAGGAGTATAGCATTGTTGAAAACGGGATGGGAAATTGGTCAGAGATTCAGCGTTCAGAGGGGGACTTCGTTCGTCCTGCAAAGTTTCTTTTTCGTATCCCCAATTACGGAAGTATCCAAAATGTTAACTTTGTTGAAAAGTTGCTCGAAAATGTCGTGAGCCTGAATCACCAAACACCGGATTTTCCGTTAAGACAGCAAATTTATTTTGAGGAATTTCTCCTTCAATTACAAAAGGAAGCATTGAATATCCCAACAGCAGCTGAAAAGGTTGTCGAGGAAACGTTGAAATATATACAAGAGAATTATAAAGAAGACATAAAAATGGAGAATCTTGCTAAGGTTTTGCACTTTCATCCAGATTACATCACGCGCTGTATGCAAAAAACACTGGGGATGACACCTAATCAATATTTGAATTATTACCGTATATCACAAGCAAAAAGACTACTTTCTTCAACTGAAAACAAAATGGCTGCAATTTCAAAAGAAGTTGGAATCCTAGACTCCACATACTTCTCAAAGCTTTTTAAAAAAATAGAGGGCCTAAGCCCTCTAGAATATCGTAATATTGTCAATCGTAGAAAGGGTGAGTGAAGCCTGAAGCCACTTTCACACTATGCTTTATTAACTAGTAAAAAAGCAAATCCATAGGCTTCTAGTGATACCGATAGATTGTTCGAATGTGCTGCAAATTCTTTCTCCGTCCATAAATCTACAACCTTTTGATCTTTTAACTCAAAAGGTAGAGAGAGGTCTTGTTTTTGATCTGAATTGTTCATGACAGCAATCAGCAGCCCTGCGCTGTTTTCTTTTGTATAGATAATATGATTTGTTTCATTGTTTGCTTCTATAAATGAAAACTTACCAAGACTTCCGAAAACAGGAACACTTTTTCTTAAAGAAATCAGCTTTTTCGTATGTTCTAGCATGTCGAGATCTTGTTCTTCTTTTTCCCAAACCATACACTTACGACAGCCTGGATCTTGTTCACCAGTCATACTAATTTCATCGCCATAATAAATACAAGGTGAACCGAGAAAGCTCAATTGAAAGGCAGTAAGCAGTTTGATTTTCTTCTTATTAAATCCGGCAGTATTTAAGATTCGCTTTGTATCATGACTGCCTAGCAAATTAAAGGCCACTTCATTGACATTTCTCGGATACATATGAAGGACATTCTCAATAATACCCCTGAATTGCTCAGCTGGTACTGTATTTTGTGCAAAGTAGTTGAGTGCACCATTTGTAAAAGGATAGTTCATGACAGCATCGAATTGATCGCCTTGTAACCAAGGCATGCTGTCATGCCAAATCTCCCCTAAGATATATACATCAGGGTTGATGGTTTTAATTGCGTGTCTAAAGTCGCGCCAAAATTGGTGATCAATTTCATTGGCAACGTCTAAACGCCAGCCATCAATATTAAATTCCTCTACCCAATACTTTCCGACCTTAAGAAGATAGTCTTTAACATCAGGATTTTCTGTATTAAGCTTAGGCATGCTTGCTACGAAAGCAAATGCATCATAATTTGGTCTTGGTTCTGTTTTTAGTGGGAATTCGTTAATATAAAACCAATTTTTATAAATTGAATTTTCTCCATTTTTAAGGACATCCTGGAATGGCTCGAAGAAATAGCCGCTATGATTAAAGACTGCGTCGAGCATGATTTTGATTCCATGTTCATGACACGTATCAACTAATTTTTTGAATGTTTCTTTATCTCCGAATTGAGGGTCAATTTCCATGTAATCGATTGTGTCGTATTTATGGTTCGAGTGTGCTTTGAAAATCGGTGTAAGATAGATTCCTGAGATACCGAGATTAACTAAGTAATCGATGTTTTGGATGATTCCCTGGAAATCACCACCGAAAAAGTTAGTAATGGAAGGCTCAGCACTTCCCCATTTTAATGCTCCTTTAGGATCAATGGAAGAGTCTCCATTTCCAAAACGTTCAGGGAAAATTTGATACCAAACTGTGTCCTTTACCCACGCAGGTGCTTTAAAGACATCGATCGCATTTAAAAAGGGAAAGCAGAAGTAGTATGCAACATCATCAAATGGCGCTTCATTGTAAAAACCTTTTTCAGTGTAAACCAAAGTTTCACTAGCACTCTCTAGCTGAAATCCATAGCGTAATCTTCTATAAGGTGGTTGGATGGCAACAAACCAGTAATCAAAAAGGTCATCACTTCCACTTTTCTCCATCGGTAGTTTAACAGCTTGCCATTGTGAATTTTCCCATTCATAGGGATCTCCATGAATTAGCTGTACAAAATCAACATCAGATTTTTTTGTTCTTAATTGAATATGTAATGTTTTTTCATCATAAGCATAGGCGTATTGATTTTTAGGACGATGGTATACGGCTTCTTTTAACACAGGGAGCACTCCTTTTATTAATAGTACGCAATCGATTGCGCTAAGAATTATTTAGTAGTTAAAGCGTATGTGAAGGCGTTGTTATTGTCAATTATAGTAGGTTAAAGTTTTAAAAAAAAGATAAGAAATAATGCTTGTCAAAATAAGAATAGGCGATATAATGAGAATAGGTTGTGCAATCGTTTTCACAAAAATGTACAGTATCAAAATGTAAGCGTTCAATTTTTTTTGGATGTTTGTGCAAACGTTTGTGCAAAACAATTTAAAAATAGTAGATTAAGAAATTAGGAGGGGTCATTGTGAAGAAATTCTTTTCAATTTTTATGATTATGCTACTACTTGTAGGTGTGTTGGCTGCTTGCGGTCCTGCTGAAGAAGAAGAAACAGAGGGTACTGGAGACGAAGGAACAGCAACTACTGAGGAATCTGAAAAACCAGAAAAATTAGTTGTCTGGGAAGATGATAAAAAAGGGATTGCATTAGAACCAGCAATTGAATCATTCGAGAAAGAACATGGAATTGAAATCGAATTTAAAGAAGTTGAAATGGCTACAAAAATGCGTGATCAACTTCGTCTAGATGGTCCTGCAGGAACTGGTCCTGATGTTTTAACATTACCACATGACCAAATCGGTCAAATTGTAACTGAAGGGTTAATCGCAGAACTTAAAGTAGACCAATCAGTTCTTGACACATTCACTGAAACGTCTGTACTAGCTCAAATGTACGACGGTAAATTATATGGTCTACCAAAAGCAACTGAAACACCAATTTTCCTTTACAACAAAGATTTAATGAAAAATGCTCCAGCTACAATGGATGAAGTTCATACATTTGCTAAAGATTTTACGAAAGACGGTAACTTTGGATTTTTAGCATTATGGGATAACTACTATTTCGCACATGGCGTAATTGGTGGTATGGGTGGTTATGTATTTAAAGAAAACAATGGTGCATTAGATCCTAAAGACGTTGGATTAGCGAACGAAGGTGCTATTAAAGGCGCTGAGTATATTCAATCATGGTACAAAGAGGGATTATTCCCTAAAGGAATCATCGGTGAAAACGGTGGATCTGCTATGGACGGTTTATTCAACGAAGGTAAAGTTGCTTCTACAATGAACGGACCTTGGGCAGTTCAAGCAATAAAAGATGCGGGCATCAACCTTGGTGCTGCACCAATGCCTACTTTACCAAACGGTGAGCCTGTAAAAACATTCATGGGTGTTAAAGGATGGCACGTGTCTGCATTCTCTAAAAACCAAGAATGGGCACAGAAGTTTGTTGAGCACATTACAAATGCAGAAAATGCAAAAATTCGTTTTGAGTTAACAAATGAAATTCCACCAGTAAATTCTTTAATTGAAGATCCAGTTATTAAAGAAAACGAAGTAGCATCTGCTGTTGCTGAGCAGTCTAAAAATGCAGTACCAATGCCAAACATTCCTGAAATGGGAGAAGTATGGCAACCAATGGCTGATAACCTACAAACACTTGTTACAAATAAAGCTGAACCAAAAGCAGCTTTAGAAAGTGCTGTTAAGTCCATTAACCAAAACATTGAAACAAACCATAAGAAATAATCAGTAACAATTTGGCGGGCGGTACCTCATTAACTGAGGTACTGCTATCTCTTTATTTGAAATGAAATTATCTAACATACCTTAAAAAGGTTGGTACACTGCTAATCTGTTGGTGAGATCTACCCATCATCAGAGATTTTATGAAGAAGTAAATGCAGTGAACCGCCAATACTTTACTACTTCATAAAAACTTTGCTCAGGAAGTAACCTCACAGATGAGCCTATAGAAAGGGGAACACGATACAACATGGAAGAACCAATAAATCGTTCTAATCACCGAAAAGTGGCTTCAGCACTTTCTATTATTCCAGGTTTAGGACAGCTCTATAATCGTCAATTTTTGAAGGGAGGTATTTTATTAGTATTAGCTGCATCCTTTTTGTATGTTTTTTGGGACTTGATTGATATAGGATTGTGGGGAATTGCTACATTAGGAACTAAGACACCACGTGATCACTCTATTTTTCTCTTAGTTTACGGAATTTTAGCCGTTATAATATTAATTTTCGGAATTGCATTTTATCTATTTAATATACGAGATGCCTATAAAAACGGACAAAAACGTGATTTAGGATTGTCGTTAAGTTCTGTTCGTGAGCAGTATAAAAACTTAATTGATAATGGCTTCCCTTATTTAATGATCTCACCAGGATTTCTATTACTCGTTTTCGTTGTGATTTTTCCAATTATATTCGTAGTGTTACTGGCATTTACAAATTATGATTTATATCATTCTCCGCCAGCAAAATTAGTTGACTGGGTTGGATTCCAAAACTTCCTTGATATTTTTGAAATTGATATATGGCGTGAAACGTTCTTTGCTGTTCTAGCATGGACACTAGTTTGGACATTTGGTTCAACGACTCTCCAAGTAGCATTAGGTATTTTCCTTGCAATTCTTGTTAATCAAAAGGACTTAAAAGGTAAAGCAATTATTCGTACCGTGTTTATTTTACCTTGGGCAATTCCTGCTTTTGTGTCGATCTTGGTCTTCGCAGGGATGTTTAATGAATCATTCGGAGCGATCAATAACGATATACTAGCAGCCTTTGGAATCGATCCCATACCTTGGATGACTGAGCCAATGTGGAGTCGTCTTGCGTTGATTCTGATTCAAGCATGGTTAGGGTTTCCCTTCATTTTTGCGATGACGACTGGTGTTCTTCAATCAATTCCTGATGAATTGTATGAAGCGGCGACCGTTGATGGTGCGTCCATGTGGGATAAATTCAAAAATATTACATTGCCTTTAGTTTTATTTGCAACCGCACCGATTATCATCACACAATATACATTTAACTTTAATAACTTCAACGTGATCTACTTATTTAACGGTGGTGGACCAGCGATTGCTGGACAGAATGCAGGTGGAACAGATATCTTGATCTCGTGGATCTACAGCTTAACTATGACATCTGCACAATATTCTAAAGCAGCCGCCATCACGTTGTTGCTTTCAATTATCGTAATTTCTGTTGCACTTTGGCAGTTCAAGAGAACGAAGTCATTCCAAGAAGAGGATATGATGTAATATGAATATAAAACAACAAAAATTCGTCCGTTTAACACTATCGTATCTTTTTATTTTGATCATGTTTGCAGTTATTCTTTACCCAGTACTCTGGATTGTTGGATCTTCCTTTAATCCAGGGCAAAGTCTTTCAGGTTCAAGTATCATTCCTCAAAATGCAACACTTAAGCATTATCAATATCTATTTGATCTTGAACAAAGTGATTATTTGCACTGGTATTGGAATTCTTTAAAGGTTAGTTTATCAACGATGCTTCTCACAGTAATACTTGTGAGTTTCACTGCCTATTCGTTTTCACGTTACCGCTTTGTAGGCAGGAAAAATGGGTTATTGACATTCTTAATTCTCCAAATGATTCCGAACTTTGCAGCGTTAATTGCAATCTTCGTTTTAGCGTTACTAACTGGCTTGTTAGATTCACACTTAGGATTAATTCTTGTCTATGTTGGTGGACAAATTCCAATGAACACGTGGCTAATGAAAGGGTACTTGGATACAATCCCTAAAGAACTAGATGAGTCAGCTAAAATTGACGGAGCTGGTCATATAAGGATTTTCGTTCAAATTGTCATGCCACTTGCAAAGCCAATCATCGCAGTAGTTGCATTGTTTTCATTCATTGCACCGTTTGCAGACTTTATTATCGCGAGTATTCTATTACGTTCAGAGGAAAATTACACGCTTGCAGTTGGACTATATGATATGGTTGCCAAACAGTTTGGAGCAGAATTTACTACGTTCGCTGCCGGTTCTGTATTAATTGCCATTCCAATTGCGATTTTATTCTTATCTTTCCAACGTTACTTTGTTTCTGGTTTGACGGCAGGCGGTACAAAAGGATAACCTAAAAGGCGGAGAACAAAATAATCTATTAGGAGGGACGGAGATGTGTAAACGAGTTGTAAAACTGTTACTAATCCCGTTTCTTCTTTTTTACGCCTTCCCTGTAAGCGCTGTTGAAAAAGAAGAAAGAACGTGGCAAGATGAAATGATTTACTTTTTGATGGTTGACCGTTTTCATAATGGAAATCCGAGCAATGATTTCGAAGATGTCAATACCAAGGATCCAAAGGCCTACCATGGTGGGGACCTTAAAGGTGTCATGGACAAGCTCGATTACATTGATGAAATGGGTTTTACTGCTATTTGGCTAACCCCGATTTTCGATAATGAAGAAGGCGGTTACCATGGCTATTGGATTAATGATTTTAAAAAGGTCGATGAACACTTTGGAACAATGGAAGAGTTTCAAAAGTTAGTTGATGAAGCACACAAGCGAGATATCAAGGTAATCTTAGATTTTGTCGTCAACCACACTGGCTATCAGCATCCATGGTTGAATGATCCTGAAAAAAAAGATTGGTTTCATGAACAAGTAGATATCGCAAATTGGGAAAATCAACAGGAAATTGAGAATGGTTGGTTATTTGGCCTCCCTGATCTAAATCAAGATAATCCAGAAACTAGAGAATACTTGTTGGATGTTGCAAAATGGTGGATTGAAGAAACCGATATTGATGGCTATCGTCTGGACACAGTACGTCACGTACCAAAAGACTTCTGGGAGGAATTTTCAAAGGAAGTTAAGTCGGTAAAAGAAGACTTTTTCTTAATTGGAGAAGTTTGGAACAATGATCCCGGGTATGTAGCTTCGTACGGTGAAGCAGGTATTGATTCTTTTGTTGATTATCCTTTTTACGAAGAAGCATCAGAAATTTTTTCTGAGCCAAATCGAGAGCTAGGCCCATTGCATGATGTGTGGAAGCGTAATCTAGATTACTATGAAAATCCATACTTACTTGGAACGTTTATTGATAATCATGATAATGTCAGATTCACAAGAAAAGCCGTTCAGAAAGATCAGCATCCTGGACCGAGAACAAAGATGGCCTTGTCGTATATGTATACCGCCCCGGGAATTCCAATTGTCTATTATGGGACAGAAATTGCCCTTGATGGTGGAGAAGATCCAGATAATCGCAGACTTATGAATTTTCAGACAGATGATGAGCTCGTGAAGCATATTGGAAAACTAGCTGAAATCCGTAAAACCCTTCCTGCTTTAACAAGGGGAGATTACGAGCTTTTGTATGACGAAAAGGGAATGAGTGTTTACAAGCGAACCTATAAGGATGAATCTGTCCTCGTTGCTTTGAATAACACAACTGAATCTCAAAATGTAAGTATCCCAGCTGAAGATTTAGCAGAAAATAAAGAACTCCGTGGACTTCTAATAGGTGATGTCTCAAAAGAGTCGGGCGGAGAATACGAGATCATTTTAGATCGAGAAATGACTGAAGTATACGAAATTAAAGAGAAAAGCGGATTGAACTACGGTTTTATTAGTATTTTTGTTTTGGTGCCTTTATTTTTTGGCTTATTTATATATTTTGCTAATAAAAAGGGAAAACGATTAAAAAACGAATGAGTATAGGAGTTAGTTCTGTTAAGTATTTGACAGAACTCACTTTTTGTCAAAGGTGAATTCGTTTACATTAGTATTTATGGAAATTAGTTAAAAAGTGGATTAAGGTTTTTTGTCCTAATCATAGTAAAATGTGTATACTAAGTAAACCTTTGTAGACGTGAGTTTTAGAAACGGCAATGTCAGTGGAGAGAGGAGTGAACACGATGGCAACAATTAAAGATGTGGCAAAGTTAGCGAACGTAGCACCTTCAACAGTGTCACGTGTAATTGCAAACAATCCGCGAATTAGTGATAAAACGAAAGTACGTGTTCGTGAAGCGATGGGTGAGCTCGGTTATCATCCGAATTTTATTGCGAGAAGCTTAGCAAATAAATCAACAGAGGCAATAGGCCTTGTAATTCCAAGTTCTGCAGATAAGGCGTTTCAAAATCCCTTTTTCCCTGAGATTATTCGTGGAATTAGCAAAGGCGTACACCAAAAACATTACTCTCTTCAAATGTCGACTGGTGAAACAGAGGATGAAATTTTTGAAGGTGTTATGCAAATGGTCGAGGGGAAGCGAGTGGATGGCATTATTCTTCTCTATTCCCGCGTTGATGATAAGTTAACTGGCTATTTAAAACGAAAGAAATTTCCATTTGTTATTGTTGGAAAGCCATTTAAAGACATTGAAGAAATTACCCATGTGGATAACGATAATTATCGGGCAGCAAAGGAAGTAACAGAGCATCTTATTTACTTGGGGCATGAGCAGATTGCGTTTGTCGGAGGTAACCTCAATTTTGTTGTAACAATTGATCGACTACTAGGATATGAAAAAGCAATTCGAAATGCAAATCTTGTCTATCGAGATGAATATATTGTTCACGAAGAGTTTCTTAAAGAGGGTGGGCAGGAAGCAGTTAAAGAACTGTTTTCATTAAAGGAACCTCCAACAGCACTTGTGGTCGCGGATGATTTAATGGCATTAGGGGTTCTAAATATGCTTGATACAATGGGTATTAATGTACCGAACGATGTATCTGTTGTTTCTTTTAACAATGTCATGTTGTCAGAAGTCTCAAGACCTCCTTTAACAACCGTTGACATAAACATTTTTCAACTCGGCTATGAAGCGGCTAAGAACATGATTCAGATAATTGAGGAACCATTAGAACCAATGAAAAGAATTATTGTTCCTTATCGAATTGTTGAAAGACAATCGTGTATTGAGTATGTGAAGGAACATTTACAGAGTGTGTAAGATGCAAAATGAATGCCACAGCTGAAATTGCTGTGGCATTTTTTTTCTATTTATGAAATTATAAAATTCTTGTACTGTGGATAACGTTTCTGCATCCAGCTCCAGCGCCTAGCCCTGACGCACAGGACGTGCTAATGCAGTTACAGCGACAGGACGTCGCGATTGTAACTGCCTCGAGGTCATAAGTCAATTATAAATTGAAGGCAAAGAACACCTTCTATTTATAATCGCCTTATGCTTGTCGGGGCTGTTCAAGGCGCTTGCGCTTTTGTTCCTGGAATAGTTGTTCATCAGTGTTACTAAATTTACCCGTTTACTATCTTCCCGCCATTCACATGAATCATCTGTCCGGTTATATAGGAAGAATCATCACTGGCTAAAAAAACATAGCTTGGTGCTAGTTCTTCGGGTTGTCCAGGTCGCTTCATTGGTGTATCTGCACCAAATTTTGCGACTTGATCACTAGGGAAAGTTGATGGAATAAGTGGTGTCCAAATTGGACCTGGTGCAACACCGTTTACACGGATACCCTTTCCAACGAGTGATTGTGATAAAGATCTTGTGAACGTAGTTATCGCGCCTTTTGTTGCTGAATAGTCAAGAAGTTGATCATGCCCAGCATAGGCTGTGATTGAGGAAGTGTTAATGATTGAGCTGCCTTGTTTTAAATGTGGCAACGCAGCTTTTGTTAAGTAAAAGAACGAGAAGATATTTGTTCTAAACGTTCGTTCCAGCTGCTCACTTGTAATATCCTCTATCCCTTTTTGAGGGTGCTGTTCTGCGGCATTGTTGACAAGGATATCTAATTTTCCGAATCGATTGACGGTGTCAGAAACAATCTTTTGACAAAACCCTTCGTCACCGATATCTCCTGGGATTAATAAGCATTGTCGACCTTCTTTTTCGATGTATTTTTGCGTTTTATTAGCGTCTTCGTGTTCATCAAGGTAGGAAATAACAACATCTGCGCCCTCTTTTGCAAAAAACACTGCGACTGCTCGTCCAATTCCACTGTCACCGCCTGTAATAATGGCGACTTTATCCTGTAATTTTCCACTACCTTTATAAGTAGAGTCTGTAAAATCGGGCTTCGGGTTCATTTCATCCTCATGACCTGGCTGTACATTTTGATGTTGTGCTGGCATCGTTTGTTTCTGTTGATCTTGACTCATTTTTTAAACCCTCCTCATTTTATTGACCATAGTAGTATGCAAAAATAGGTTGATAAGTATGTCTAGTTTGAATGTTCCCCGATTTAGCTAATCAAAACCACTGAATTCAGTAAATAGGACTATTTGATTAATAAAGATCGGCTAAATTACATCTCTTCTGCGTCTGGTTGATAATGTGCTCTCCTCGTCAAAACTCAAAGAAAAAAAGCTGAAACATGAAGTTTCAGCTGATTACATTAAAATATTTTGCATCTGGATGAGAAACGACGATCGCAGAAACTGATGCTTCAGGTTCCATCATGAAGCCCTCTGTTAGCTGAATTCCGATATCTTCAGGTTTCAACAAACGGAACAGTTTTTCTTGATCATCAAGATTCGGACAGGCAGGGTAGCCGAATGAATAGCGTTGACCTTGATATTTAGCTGAGAAACGATGATCCATTGTAAAGTCAGGAGCATCTGGAAAGCCCCAGCGATCACGCACTAATTGATGTGTTCGCTCGGCAAGTCCTTCTGCAAGTTCCAATGCAAGTGCTTGAACGGCGTGACTTTTTAAGTAATCGCCTCTTTCTTTATAGTGCATCGCTAGGTCGCGTACTTGACTACCAGCTGTAACGGTGAACATTGCCACATAATCATGTTTAGTGGGCTGTTTAGGTCGAACATAATCAGAGATACAACGGAATGGCAGCTTCGATTGTCTTGGAAACTCAAATGTTTCAATGATTTTGCTTGTATCGTTAGGGTCCAATATATACAGCTTTTCGTTTTCACTATAAGAAGGGAAAAATTGATAGGCTGCTGCAGGCTGGAACCAGTTGTTTTTTTGTCCTTCTTTAAGTAGTTCTTGGATTAGTTCCATGAGCTCGACGGCTTTTGGATCTTTATTTTTAATTAATTCCTTCACTTTTCCCTTTAAGCCCAAATGATGCCCGATCAACATTTGCATATTGATGTATGGGATGATTTGAGGGAGGTCAATATTTTTAATTAAGTGACGGATTGTATCAACTGGTTGAAAAATAGGTGCTTTAGTTAACTGGGCGCGCTTTTCTAAAAGTTGAACTACTCCTTGATCTTGTTTTCGGAATGATGGGTGGTCGTCAACCAGAACAGGTTCCCTTTTCACAAACTGTTCTGGTGAAGTTCGCAACTGGTTTGCTAGAGCGAGACCGTCCATAGCATCTTTTGCGTACACGACAGGTCCATCATAGTTAGGTGAAATTTTATTATTTGTAAATTTTCGAGAGAGAGCTGCTCCGCCGACTAAAATTGGCACGGAAACCCCTGCATCGTGTAAATCCTTTGCCGTGATGACCATTTGTTGAGCAGATTTAACAAGCAAGCCTGATAAGCCAATGATATCTGGTTTTTCTTTACGTACGGCTTCGATAAGAGTTTGAGGTGTGACTTTGATTCCAAGATCGACAACTTTATAGCCGTTGTTACTTAGGATAATATCAACTAAGTTTTTACCGATATCGTGTACATCACCCTTAACGGTTGCTAGAAGAATTTTACCTTTGCCGCTGTCATCTTTCTTTTCCATAAATTGTTCTAAATACGAGACAGAGGTTTTCATGACTTCGGCACTTTGCAAGACTTCAGCAACAATTAATTGATTGGTGTTGAACAACACGCCGACTTCTGCCATCCCTTTCATAAGTGGACCATTGATAATTGAAAGGGGATCAGGGTAAGCCTCCATCGCCTTTTCTAAGTCAGGAATCAGACCTTCTTTTGTACCTTCGACAATGTACAAAGCGAGACGTTCTTCAAGTGGTAGTGTCTGACCTGGCTTTTTCACTTCTTTTTTCTTACCTCGATAAGCGTTTGTAAACGTTGCGAGTGTCGTATTATCTGTTCTAAAAAGGAGATCCTCAGCCATTTGGATTTCTTCTTTGGGAATCGATGCAAAGCGTTCGAGTTTTTCCGTATTTACGATGGCGTAATCTAAACCAGCTTGTGTACAGTGGTATAGATAAACAGCATTTAAAACTTCTCTGCCAACAGGAGGGAGACCAAAGGAAACATTACTAACACCGAGAATAGTTAAGCATTCTGGAAGTTCCTTTTTGATGAGTTGAATGCCTTTAACAGTCTCTTCTGCTGAACCAATGTATTGTTCATCACCTGTGCCGACAGGGAAAACTAATGGATCAAAAATAAGGTCACTCGCTTTTAAACCGTGCTTATGAACAAGTAGGTCATGTGAGCGTTTTGCAATTTTTAGTTTATCTTCAGCGGTTAAAGCCATGCCCACTTCATCAATCGTTCCAACGACAACTGCTGCACCGTATTGTTTAATAAGTGGTACGATCGCGTCAAAGCGCTCTTCACCATCTTCAAGATTAATCGAGTTGATAATTGCTTTACCTTGTGAATATTTTAAGGCACGTTCGATTACTTTTTCATCAGTTGAATCAATGACAAGTGGAGCTTTTACTTTTTTTACGAGTTCTTTAATAAAAAGCTCCATGTCTTCTAGCTCTTCGCGGTCAGGATCGGCTAAACAGATGTCAATGACATGGGCACCATTTTTCACTTGAGCTCGTGCAACTTCAGATGCTTCTTCAAATTTTTGCTCAGCGATCAATCGTTTGAATTTTCTAGAGCCAATAACATTTGTTCGTTCTCCTACAAATAAAGGTCGCATTCCTTCTTCGTATATAAGTGGTTCAATCCCTGAAACGGTGTGGCCACTTGAGATCTCAGAAATAGGACGAGGTGTAAGACTTGAAACAGCCTCAGCTAATGCCTGAATATGTTCAGGTGTTGTTCCGCAACAGCCTCCGACAATATTGAGCCATCCTTGTTCTGCAAAGCCTGAGATTTTTTTTGCTAATGATTGTGGAGACTCGTGATAATTACCTTCTTCATCAGGCAGACCTGCATTTGGATAACAGCTTACAGCCGTATTAGCTAAGCCGGATAATGTCCTAATGTGATCCGTCATAAATTCAGGACCTGTTGCACAGTTTAGACCAACAGAAATCGGCTTCATATGCTCCAACGAAATGTAAAAAGCTTCAATATCCTGTCCAGCGAGTGTAGTTCCCATCGGCTCAATGGTTCCAGAAATCATTAGTGGAACTTCTTTACCGACTGTTTCAAATGCTTTCTTTATCCCTAAAAAACCAGCTTTCACATTTAACAAATCTTGACTTGTTTCAAGTAAAAGTAAGTCAACACCACCAAGTAGTAAGCCTCTCGCTTGCTCCTCGTATGTGTCAACAAGGGTGTCAAAGGAAGTTCCACCGGTAACGGACAGTGTTTTCGTGGTTGGTCCCATTGAACCTGCTACAAACCTTGGTTTAGAAGGGGTAGAAAATTGCTCTGCAGCGCGCTTGGCAATTTTGGCTGATTCAATATTAAGTTCGAGCGCTAAATGACCTAGTTCATATTCGTCTAAAACCAAACTTGTTGCGCCAAACGTATTTGTCTCGATAATATCAGCATTTGCTTCTAAATAGGCTTTGTGAATATTTTCAATGAGTGTGGGACTTGTTTTGGTTAAGTATTCATTACAGCCATCATACTCTTCACCACCGAAGTCAGCGGCAGTGGGATCGGCTTGTTGAATCATTGTTCCCATTGCTCCATCGAGAACGAGGATTCGTTTTTTTAGTTCTTCTTGTATGTTAGACATGGAAGATCTTCCTTTCAGTACGTTGTTTTTCTTTTTGATGAATATAGTGAGTGAGCTCTACTGTTAAGTCGTACTGCAAGAAAGGAGTGATCAGATAAATACCATTAAACAGTTCAAACGCAGTATCAATCAATGAACGTGCAATGGCTAATCCTTCTTGACGTGCTTTTTCTTTGTCATTCCCAGCCAAAGCCATTTTTTCACGGATGGAATCTGATAGCTTAATTCCTGGAATTTCGTTATGAATAAACTCGGCATTACGCGTGGACGTCAAAGGCATAATCCTGATATAAATTGGCGCTTTTAATTGTTTAGTAGCTAGATAAACGTCTTCAATTTGTTGAGTAGAATAAAGTGGCTGAGAGATGAAATAGTCAGCACCACAATGAATTTTTTTCTCGAGACGGACAACAGCTTTATCAAGATGTCTGACATTTGGGTTAAAGGCTGCCGCAACCGAGAAATTCGTTTTTTCACCTAGGGGTTTCCCTGAATAAGACAATCCTTCGTTGAACTGCTTGATTAAACTAATTAAATCGAACGATGATAAATCGTATACAGAGGTAGCACCTGGAAAGTCACCAATCTTTGACGGATCACCAGTTACAGCTAAAACATCTGATAAACCGAGAGTATGGAGCCCCATTAAGTGTGATTGCAAGCCAATTAAGTTTCTGTCACGGCATGTAAGGTGAATAAGTGTCCTGGAATTTGCTTTTTCCTTGGCGAGTAAACCAGCAGCAACATTGCTTACCCTCGGTGTTGCAAGGGAATTATCTGCAAGAGTTAGCGCGTCAATTCCAGCCTGTTGCAAAGCGAGTGCACCTTCTAAAAAAGTGTTCAATCCGAGCTTTTTTGGTGGATCGAGTTCAACTATCACAGAACGTCTTTCTTTGACAATGTCCTGAAGTGGTGGTTCAGGTGTTGGGTTATTTGAGGTCGTAATTACTTCCATTTTCGGAAGCTTCACCTTTTTTTCTGTAACTGGTTTCAAGTGTGAAACAGCGTTGGCCATTGCACGAATATGCTCTGGCGTCGTTCCACAGCAACCACCGATAAGACGGACACCTTGTTCTCTGAACTTCAAGGCACTTTCTTCAAAATAGCGTTCATCAGATCCGTAGACAAGTCGACCCTCTTCAAAGGTTGGTAAACTACTATTTGGATAAACAGAAAGAAAGGCGTGTTTTGGAATCGAAACTTCTTCAAGAGACTGAATCATGTGATAAGGTCCTAGTCGACAGTTCAAACCAACAACATTTGCTCCGAGTTCCTCTAATTGGCTTAGGCCGTCCTGTAATGAGGTTCCGTCTTGGAGGACACCTGCATCATGGAGAGAGACGTTTGTAATAATCGGCTTGTTTGTTTCTTTCCTAGCAATCTGAAGGACCGTCTTGAGTTCTTCAAAATCATAGTATGTTTCTAAAAGGAGGCCGTCGACATCCTCACTAAGTAAAAGAAATAACTGTTCACGGAAGTTTCGTTTCACTTCATCTAAGGAATGGGCACTCTTTTTAAATGCACGAACACCACCAATCGTACCAACAACATGTGTAGAGGGTGTCGCAGCCTGCTTTGCTATTTCCACGGCTCTTTTATTGATTTGCCGAATCTCATCTTCAAGTCCGTATCTTGAAAGTTTAATAAAGTTGGCGCCGTACGTGTTTGTCTGAATGATATCGGCTCCAGCTTGGATATAGGACTGATGCACGTGAAGTACATCCTCAGGTTTTGATAAATTTAATTCTTCAAAACATCGATCAACACCATGGGAATAGAGAAGCGTTCCCATCGCACCATCTGCTATTAAAATTGAATTCTGTAATTCTTTTAAAAAACTCATGATTAAAGCCTCCGTTTCTTAGGATGTATGGTTAAAAAAAGGGGGGCTTTATTATAAATAAAAAAGCCTTCTAAAGAAGAAGACTTTGATGAAACAATCCTTCCCCTTATCTGCCAAGCATCTGTTATATGCTTTGCTGGAGTTAGCACCTTGGTAAGCAGAAGATCATTTTACCTAGACCTTCTTGGGTTACCGGTTGCTGAAGCTTCAAAGGGCCAGTCCCTCAGCTTCTCTTGATAAGAATACCTATTTACTTTAATTGATTAAAAACTGTTACAACTAATTTATCTAATATTTAGAAAAATATCAACCTTAAATTGAAAAAGTGTGAAAAATGTTGTGTTTTTTTACTGGCAATTATAAGGATATAAGAAAAATCAACGGATGCTTTAATAGAGATTTAAATGTGGAATTATAGTAATATTATTTAGAATTGTATTTAATTTTGAAAAGAACAGGTGAGTGGATGAATAAACTTTCTTCAATGACAACTGCATTTGCATCATTACAATGGTTGTTTTTTATTTTTGCTAATATTGTGGTAGTACCGATTTCAGTAGGAATGGCTTTTGAGCTTTCATCATTTGAAGTGGCGTCTATCTTAAGAAGTTCATTAATCGTGACGGGAATTGCCTGCGTGCTGCAGGGACTGATCGGGCATCGCTATCCTATTTTGGAAGGACCTTCTGGTGTTATTTGGGGGTTGATACTTAATTTGAGTTTATCTGCATCAACTTTAGGGATGAGCTTTACCGAGATTGGTGGGGGAATTGCTACTGGCATGCTATTAGCCGGGGGTGTCACGCTCATATTAGCTGCATGTAACCTAACTTTTTTACTTAAAAAAATTTTCACTCCAATGGTGATGAGTGTTTATTTATTTTTATTAACGTTTCAGTTGATGATTATTTTCTTTGAAGGAATGCTGAAAATCGACAGCGATGGAAGAATTAATCTGCCGATAAGCCTGTTTTCGGTGGGGTTAGTGGTTTTGGTTAGCTTTTTGAAAATTAAAGGAAATCGACTCATCAGGAATTTTTCTATATTAATCGGAATGGTCTTAGGATGGATTCTATACACGCTTTTATTTTCAACTGAGCAATCAATGAGCGGTGAAGCGGCGCCAGCTTTTACGATTTTTCCTTTCGGGATGCCTAATCTAGAAATAGGGATTATTGCGATTACATTTTTAGGATGTCTTTTAAATTTGAGTAACACGATTGCCTCTGTTCAAGCGGCATCAATTCTTTACAAAGAAACACCAACAAAAAGTCAGTTTAAAAATTCTTATTTGTTGACGGGATGTTATTCGATTGTTGCCTCGCTTTTTGGGTTGGTTACGTATGCACCATTTGCTTCCTCAATCGGGTTTTTAGAGAGCACACAAATTTTTGATCGCAAACCATTTATTATTGGGGGGGCGTTGATATCAGTGCTGGGAATCATCCCGTCATTTGGATTACTGCTTTCAACTTTACCAATAACTGTAGGGAATGCCGTTTTATTCGTTGCCTATATGCAATTATTTGGAGTTTCATTGAAAAGTTTAAATGGATACAAATTTAATTCCATCACGATTTATCGCCTAGCAGCACCAGTGCTAATTGGAATCAGCATCATGACAATTGAGCCAAGTCTTTTTAATAACTTACCTATTTATATTCTTCCGATCGTGTCGAATGGGTTTATTGTAGGTGTGCTGTTATCGATTGTACTAGAGAAATTGGTTAAGTGGGATGATTATTCCCTTGAAGCGCAGAGACAAGGCGCCTGAAAAGCAAGAATACTTTTCAGGCCTCTTTTGTGGTACATATTAAGTGATCATCGATAATTAATAAATTGAACATCTACAGAAAGATCCAACGCGCGAACGGCTGCCATGATTTGTTGAAGATCATCTTTGCTTTTGGCAGTTACCCGTACTTGATCTTCTTGTACTTGAGACTTTACTTTTAAGCCACTGTTTTTGATCAGCGTGTTTATTTTTTTTTGCGTTGTCTTTATCGATTCCTGAAACAAGTGTTGCCTTTTGACGAACGGTTCCGCCTGTAGCGCCTTCAATTTTTCCATAATCAAGGTTTCTAACAGGCACGTTGCGTTTCATTAATTTAGAGAAAAGGACATCTTTTAGTTGCTCTAGCTTGTATTCATCATCTGATTGCAAGGTAATTACTTCTTTTTCAAGAGTAATATTACTTTTACTCCCTTTAAAATCATAACGGGTAGTAACTTCCTTTAAAGCGAGGGTTATAGCGTTTGTAACCTCAGGTAAATCAATTTTTGATACGATATCAAATGAGCTTTCTTTAACTGCCATATAATAAACCTCCATAACGTATATAATATCTATAGATTATAGTAAAATAAAACGATGATCACAACTATTAGAGTATTGAAAGGATTGAATTAGTAATGAAAGCAGGCACGTTTGAAACGTTACGCATAGATGAAAAAGTTGATTATGGCTATTATTTAACAAATGGAGAAGAGCGAGTGCTTTTGCATAAAACACAAATAACGGATGAAATTAAAGTAGGGGACGAGCTAGACGTGTTTTTGTTGTTGGACTCAGAAGACCGGCTTTCTGCAACGATGAAGAAGCCAAAAATAACCGAAGATACATATGAATGGGTTGAGGTTGTCGATGTACTTGAGCGGTCAGGTGCCTTCATAGATATTGGTTTAAGTAAGGATGCGCTTGTTGCCGACGACCATTTGCCATTTTTACGTGAAGTTTGGCCACAGGCTGGGGACATGTTGTATTGTACGTTAAAAGTGACGAATAACGGGAAGCTGTTTGCAAGGCTTGGAACGGAAGAAGTTTTTGAGTCGAAGTTCATAGAAGCAGATCGCGAGCTTTTTAACAAAGAGGTCTCTGGTGTTGTGTACCGCATGATTATTGCAGGGTCGTATATAATTACAGACGAAGGCTACAAAGGCTTCATCCATTCCTCACAAAGAACGCTCGAGCCACGCTTAGGTGAGCGCGTTACTGGCCGAGTAATTGATGTAAAAGAAGATGGCACAATGAATGTCTCACTTTTGCCACGTAAGCATGAAGCGATCGGTGTGGATGCTGAAAAAATTCTTGCCTATATGGAAGATCGTGGTGGAGCGATGCCATATTGGGACAAAAGTGACCCAGATGATATTAAAGAAACGTTTGACATGAGCAAAGGTGCATTCAAACGAGCGGTGGGTAATTTAATGAAGTACGGAGCGGTCTATCAAGAAGAAGGTTGGACCTTTAAGACGAGAGAGCAAGACATTAACCCTGAATAGTCGATCACTCATATCAAGCACTTAGATGTCATGTTGACGTTTGGGTGTTTTTTTGTATACTTTAGTTGCCTATCCATCTGAGGTCAAATGAAGGTATGACTCATTGACCTTAGGTTTTCTATTATAATTGAATGTCGAATTAGCTTATTTTTTGTCAAAACATCGATATATTGGAAATTTCGCAGATAAACACCACACTTTCGTAGATAAATTATTTGACACAACTGATATATCGCAACAAGTAGCCGAAAACAAATACAATTGAATCGAAATAGACACAATAGTTGTCATTTATGTCCAAAACTGTGGCTGAGATCGAATGCAAATAAAAAGCCATAAAAAAAACAGCGTAAAATCATAAGATTTACGCTGTTTTTCCAGTGGATAGCGTTCCTGCATCCAGCTCGAGCGCCTAGCCTTCTCAAACAGGACGTCGCGAATTAAGCCTATCTTTCACTGACCGATTAAGTGGCTTGGTTTTTTGTTTGTTATTTATGATCAGTTAGCTTAGAATTTTGTCTTTCGCCACGTTGGCGATTTTTTTCACGCATCATGTTTTTTTCATGGCGGAGAGCATTATTATCTTTGGCCTTTTTGTCGTTGTCACTTGTATGAGGCATGATAAAACTCCTTTCATGCAAAGTTAGTCATATCATGTCCTCAACTCGTCAAAAATATTTAGTTATTTTTCTTCATTTAAAAAGAAGATAGCAAGTGTGCCTGGGCCTGAATGGGCGCCTATTACTGACCCAACCATGTTGATGTACACTTCTCTTGGTGAAAAGGCTTCTTCAATCAAACTTTTCATTTCAAGCGCAGCTTCTTCGTCATCGCCATGGCTAATCGCGATCGTTTGGTGTTGAAGACCTTTTCCGCGTTCGTTCATCAATTCAATGATTCTTCGGAATACTTTTTTTCGGCCACGAATTTTTTCAAGAGGGACAAGCTTACCGTCTTCAACATGTAACAGTGGCTTTATATTTAAGAGTCCGCCCACAAATGCAGATGCTTTACTGATACGTCCACCTCGTGCTAAATACTCTAAATTATCGACCGTGAAAATATGTTCGATTTTTGTGCAATATTTCTTTACAGATGTTTCTAGCTCAGGTAGAGTGGTTCCGCTGCTAGCTAACTCAACAGCATATTTCACAGCAAGTCCAAAGCCTAGTGATGCACATTTCGTGTCAATGATTTTAAGTTCGAAGTCTGGAAATTCTTCTACAACTTCATTACGTATCATCATTGCTGTTTGATAGGTTCCAGAAAGCTCAGATGAGAATGCAACGTACAAACATGAAAGCTTTCTCTTTGCTAAATCTGTAAACAGTTCTTTTAAGTAAAGTGGTGATGCTTGGGAAGTTTTGACCACTTCGCCTTCTCGCATTGCATTGTAAACGTCCTTTGGGTGAACAGTTAGTAAATCTTGGTAGTCTTTTCCTTTTATATGAACACTTAAGGGAATGAAGGATACGGAATTCGTTTCAAAAAAATCAATCGGCAGATCAGAAGCGCTGTCTGCTAAGATATGTACCGTCATAGTTACACCTCTTTTTTAATTAAAAATAGTTTAAGAATCCTTCAATTATTATATCACTTCCTATTGGTAATATAGGAGATATATGGCTAGTGATATTAAAACATGTTTCTTTTTATTATTAACTATGTATTCATTTTCAACAAATTAGGGAAAACCAAGAATAGTTCGTCAGTAAGGAGGATTTATATAATATGGTTTATGAAGAAACAAAGAAAATAATTGTTGTGCTTCTAGGGGCACTCCTAGGTGCAATTGGTCTTAATTTGTTTTTAATACCCGCCAACGTTTATTCAAGTGGATTTACAGGGGTTGCACAGCTAATCTCTAGTGTTCTTGAAGAGTATACACCTTTTTACATTTCGACAGGAATCTTGCTTTTTCTGCTAAATATTCCGGTTGCTATTTTAGGTTGGAAGAAGGTTGGGAAATCTTTTACGTTTTATAGCTTTTTAAGTGTTGCGGCTATGACAGTTTTCCTAGGGATTATTCCCTTAAGAGCTCTATCAGAGGATATTTTATTAAATGCTGTATTTGGTGGAGTTATAGCAGCCGTTGGGGTCGGTATTACATTGAAGTTTGGTGCATCTACAGGTGGATTAGACATTGTTGCGATGGTTTTATCGAGAATGAAAGATAAGCCAGTAGGTACATATTTTTTTATGTTAAATTCAATTATCATTATTACAGCAGGAATTTTGTATGGTTCGGAGAAAGCTTTATATACACTGGTTACTCTTTATGTATCAACTCGAGTCATTGATGCCATTCATACTCGCCATGAAAAGCTGACCGCAATGATTGTTACAAAAAAGGGTGAAGCATTGAAAAGTGCGATTCATGGTAAAATGGTGAGAGGAATTACAACGATCCCCGCGAAGGGTGCTTTTACGAATGAGCAAAAAGATATGATGATTATTGTTATAACACGTTATGAATTGTATGACTTAGAAAAAATTATTAAAGATGTAGACCCAACTGCCTTTACTAACATTATTCAAACGACAGGTATTTTCGGTTTTTTTAGAAGAGAATAGCGAGGTGCTAGGATGAAAAAATTGGTGATCTTGTTTAGCTTCTTATTACTGTGTGGATGCGGTCAGTCAAGTGAAAAGGATCAAGCGGAAGAGGTGTCTGGAAACTTGGACAAAAAAGAAGTACATTTAACTGTTGACGCACGAGAAAACTCTGAAAACGTAGAATTTGTGATTTCGCTCTTGAATAACACAGAAGAGGAAAAGGATTTTGAATTTCGATCAGGGCAAAAATATGAAATTATTGTACGTGATACAACTGGCAAAGAGGTTTACCGCTACTCTAAAGATCGCATGTTTACACAAGCTCTTCAATACGTCAAGCTTGCACCTGGTGAAAGTCGAGAGTGGAAAGAAATCTGGAACTATCAATTAGACGGTAAACGGGTAGATGCTGGTGAATACAATGTAACAGTGACATTGAAGGGTCAGGCAGAAGGTGTTAAAACGTTATTTGCAAAGGAAACATTCCAAGTACCACAGGAGAATCAAACCTTCCGTGGTGTCAAATCAACGACCATAAATGGATTTATTGATGTGAGTGGAGAAGTCCTTACAAAAGAAGACAGCTTTTATTATTCTGTTGATGATGGACATCAGCTTTTAGTTGATAAGGAAGAAGTAGGTGTTGACGTAAAAAACAAGTGGACACCTTTTACTTTTTCTATCCAAAATGAGACACTAAAATCTTCTGACGGTATAAAGACTCTTCAGCTCTTTAAGAAGAAAGAGGCTGAAGAGTCATATGAAATGAAAATATAAGTAAAGCGTCAAACTCAGTTTGTAAAAAAAAGCTACGGATTTCCCGCAGCTTTTTAATTTCGATTAAGATAAAATTCAAGAACTGTGAATAGCGTTTCTGAACCAGCTCTAGCACAAGCCCCCGACGCATTGAACGTGCTAGCAGTCATGGCGCCTCGCGCTTTTTTAATTAAATCGAATCAATCGAATTCTGTAGTTCGCGTAACTGCAAACGCTCAGCATCTGTCGTTTGATTAAATGCAGATGATAAGGCATTTTTAGCTTTATGAATGGCTTCGTATTTATCACCATTCAATGTCCCATTTGCTACCTGTTCGGCATACGAGACGGCTTCTCTAGCTTCTTGAAACAATTGATTTCCCATTTATATCCCTCCGAGAGAGGATTCTTCAGCTTGTCTAGATTTTCGTTCTTCTGAATCAGACATTGTCATGTGATAAGGGATTCTTTCATCGTGTTTTGCAACAGTATCTTTACCTTGCTGAACAAAACGCTTTGACTTGTTACTTTTACCCATTTGTAACTCCCCCTTTATCATTAACGCAAACTACTTTGCGTCTACTCTATTTTCTGCTGTGAGGAAGGAAATTATAATGGGAAATTGATACAAAAAAAGACGCCCTAAGGCATCTTCTTTTTTAAATTTCGTTTGTAAACAATCTAAGAAAATTAAAGCGACAGGGCACTTTTTAAATAATAAGCGACACCATCTTCTTCATTTGTTTTCGTTTCGTGAGTCGCGATAGTCTTTAACTGCTCAATTGCGTTCCCCATTGCGACACCTTGACCTGCGAATTTTAACATTTCTAAATCATTGTCTTCGTCCCCAAATGCGATAATTCTTGCTGCTGGAATGTTGTAGTGATCAGCAATCCTTTTTAATCCAACTGCCTTGTTCATACCTGATTTAATAATCTCAATTACATGCCAAGGAGCTGCCCAGCGCCGGTGATCAACGACTTCAGCATGTACATCTGATAAGTACGTTCTGATATTTTCAACTTCATCTTCACTTGCATGAATAAGAATACTCGTAACATCCTCGCCAAGACTTTCACGTAAATCACCAATTTTTACATTGGGTGTTCCCATGCTAAAAATATCAAGTAGCTTTTCATCATGATAATGAAAGTAAACATCATCAATAACTTCGGCTAGCATATTGTGAATATTGTGTTTTTCAGCGACTTCAATAATTTCTTTTACAACCTTAAGTTCTAATGTTGTATGATATGTACCCCATGAATTATCCTTTGGGTGATGAACATATGCTCCATTGAAATTGACAATAGGCGTGTCAAGATTCAGTTCATCATAGTATAGCGAGCTTGAACGAAAGGGCCGCCCCGTTGCAATACAAACAACATGTCCTGCTTCCCTCGCCTTTATAATTATCTCCTTTGAATACTCTGATATTGTTTTGTTATCTGTTAATAACGTTCCGTCTAAATCTAAAGCAATTAAAAAGGGTGTAGTGGTCATAAAATCTCCTCTTTTTCAAGTTTAGTGTGACGATCGTATCTGTATTAATATGTCTACGTTTCTAAGTGTATCTTTTTACCAACTTATTTGTCTACATGTTAAACTTTAATTAAACGCAAAATAAGCAAGGAGGAAGACGAGTTGGTCATCATTGAAAAACATCAGATCCAGGACATAGTGTTATTACACGTAGTTAAAGACTCGTTAAAACATACGAAAACGCCTTTTGTTATCTTCATTCATGGCTTTACAAGTGCGAAGGAACATAACCTCCACTATGCTTATCTGTTAGCGGAAAAAGGGATTAGAGTTGTTTTACCGGATGCAGAATTTCACGGTGAAAGAGCAAAAGCATTATCTAGCTTAGATTTGAGCATGCAATTCTGGGATATTGTCATAAATGAGATACATGAACTCAATTTAATTAAAGAGCATTTTCAACATTTAATTGATCAAGATCGAATAGGAGTAGTAGGGACTTCGATGGGTGGCATCACGACACTAGGTGCGCTCACACAGTATCGCTGGATCAAAGTCGCAGTTAGCTTAATGGGCAGTCCATACTACACAATGTATTTAAAAGAGCAACTAAAACACCTTGCTCAAAATGGAGTCGATGTTAAGTTAACAGAGAATCAATTAGCAGAAAAATTAGACGCGCTAAGCAGGTACGACTTGTCACTACATAAAGAAACCCTCGCTGAACGCCCTTTACTATTTTGGCATGGTGAAAAAGATGAAGTCGTTCCATTCGCACCAACTTACCAATTTTATAAAGAGATTTTACCATTGTATGAGCAATCCCCAGAGAATATTCGCTTTATTGCAGATCCTGCGGCTGATCATAAAGTATCAAGAGAAGGCTTGCTTACAACTGCAGAGTGGTTTGAAAAGCATTTATAGGAGCAGATCATTTTAAATAAGTAATACTCTTCGATATAATTGCATGTGAACCTACCCGTGCGAAACAGCATTATTAAAAAGGAGGAATACTCAATGGATCAAGATTTAAAAGATAATCTATACGGTGCATTAGAGACGGTTGTCGACCCTGAACTAGGAGTAGACATTGTAAACCTTGGACTTGTCTACGATGTTGAAATGGATGAAAACGGGCAAACAGACGTTACGATGACATTAACATCAATGGGCTGCCCACTTGCTGGGACCATTGTTGATGAAGTAAAAAAAGCATTGTTTGATATTCCAGATGTCAAAAACGTCGAAGTGAATATTGTCTGGAATCCACCGTGGACGAAAGATAAAATGTCGAGGTACGCGAAGATAGCGTTGAATATCCAATAATCAAATAGGCATTAAAAGAGAGCTGACAATTTGTCAGCTCTCTTTTTTATTGTCAGAATGTTAAAATAATGTAAAAATATTATTTATACACTTGATTTTATTTTTATACATATCTATAATGAGTAATTATTTAGGAAAATGAATTTAAAAAAGCGGGTGATCTTTTGAAAGTTGGAATAATTGGTGCTTCCGGCTATAGTGGTGTTGAATTGTTTCGGATTTTAAATAATCATCCGAATATTGAAAAGTGCATGCTGTATTCATCATCGGAAGTTGATAATTCGTATTCACGTACATTTCCACATCTGAATTGTATAAGCGACCATTCATTAAAAAAAATTGAAATAAATGACTTAAGTGAATCTCTTGATGTTCTCTTTCTCGCTACACCACCAGGAGTTTCAGCATCACTAACGCCAGCACTTTTCCCCTCACGTTTAAAAATAATTGATTTATCTGGAGACTTGAGGCTTAAAAAAAACTCTGATTATGAACAGTGGTATAAACGGCAAACTGCTGATGAGGAAATTTTACAATCAGCCGTTTATGGCTTACCAGAACTTAACTATAAACAGATAGAACATGCAAAATTAATTGCAAACCCTGGCTGTTTTCCGACTGCTTCAATTCTTGGCTTAGCTCCAATCACAAAAGAATCGCTAATTGATGAACAGTCGATTATCGTCGATGCAAAATCGGGAGTTTCTGGAGCGGGACGGAAAGCCTCAGCGGTTACGAGTTACGCAGAAATCAATGAAAACCTCAAAATTTACAAAGTTAATGAGCATCAACATATACCTGAAATCGAGCAAGCACTACACAGCTTAAATGACCAAATTAATACCATCACATTTTCTACACACCTAATTCCTATGACGAGAGGAATTATGGCAACAATTTATGTGAAATTAGTACACGAAATTTCAACTGAGAGATTACTAGATTGCTACAGAACATTTTATGAGCATTCACCATTCGTGCGAATTCGAAATATGAATGAATTTCCATCAACAAAAGAAGTGTATGGTTCCAATTATTGTGATATCGGGTTAAAGGTAGATGAGCGCACGGGAAGAGTCACAATTGTTTCTGTCATTGACAACTTAATGAAAGGTGCTGCTGGGCAGGCAGTACAAAATTTTAATATTATGCATGGTTTAAATGAGACGACTAGTCTTCACACAGCACCCATTTTTCCATAGTAAGAATGTAAGGGGAGATTATCTTGTTAAAGACAAAGGATACGAGTGAACTACTAAAAATAAAAAACGGCACAGTTGTGAGCCCAAAAGGATTTTTAGCAGCAGGGGTTCATGCGGGTCTCCGATATTCTAAAAATGACTTAGGAATTATTTTGAGTGAAGTACCTGCAAATAGTGCAGCGGTTTATACACAAAGTCATTTTCAAGCCGCTCCTCTTAAGGTAACGCAAGAAAGCATCAATCAAGCAGGAATGCTTCAAGCTATTATCGTAAATAGTGCAGTAGCCAATGCGTGTACGGGTGAAAAAGGACTTCAAGATGCCTATGAAATGAGAGCACATTGTGCGAGAAAATTTCAATTAGCAGAACACCATGTTGCTGTTGCTTCGACGGGAGTAATCGGTGAATATCTTGAAATGGAAAAGATTCGAGATGGAATCGATCAGCTAAAGCCTTCTTCGCAAAATAATCAAGCTGAGAATTTTGGGCAAGCCATTTTAACAACAGATACAGTGATGAAAACATCCTGTTACGAGCTAAATATTGACGAAAAAAAGGTAATAATTGGGGGAGCTGCAAAAGGTTCGGGAATGATTCATCCAAACATGGGGACTATGCTTTCCTTCATCACAACCGATGCAAAAATAGATTCGGACTCACTTCACACCGTATTAAAAGACATTACAAACACAACATTTAACCAAATCACAGTCGACGGTGAAACATCAACAAACGACATGGTCATTGTAATGGCAAACGGTCTAGCAGAAAATCAAACTCTTAATGAAAATCACCCACAATGGAGCCAATTCAAACTAGGATTGCAAAAGGTAGCTGAGGAATTAGCAAAGCAAATTGCCAAAGACGGAGAAGGGGCAACAAAGCTTATCGAAGTAAAAGTAACAGGAGCAAAAACAGTGAATGAAGCAAACATTGTTGCCAAGAAAATTGTCGGATCAAACCTAGTGAAGACCGCTGTATATGGAGCTGACGCAAACTGGGGCAGAATCGTCGGGGTAATCGGACATAGCGATGTATCACTACAACCAGAGCTAGTTGAAATCTATTTAGAAGATACTTGTTTATTTAAAGAAAATAGTCCACAAGCATACTCAGAAGAAACAGCAACTGCCGCTTTAAAAAAAGAACAAGTAAACATCTTGGTTCATCTAAAAAATGGTGATGCTTCTGGTAAAGCTTGGGGTTGCGACTTAACCTATGATTATGTGAAAATTAATGCCAGTTATCGGACATAAGGAGTTGACCATGAATAAAACGATTGTCTTAAAATGTGGTGGCAGTATCATTCATCAATTATCGGATTCATTTTTTCATAGTCTTCAAAACTTAAAGCAAAGCAATTGGAAGATTGTTATTGTGCATGGTGGAGGACCTGATATTACAAAAATGCTATCTTCCCTCAAAATTAGTAGCCAATTTTATCATGGGCAACGAAAAACGACGAAGGAAGTATTAGAAATTGCTGAGATGGTCTTAGCTGGGAAAATCAATAAACAGTTAACGAACACACTTCAACAACACACCATCAAGGCAATCGGAATTTCAGGGAGTGATGGTGAGTTACTACAGGGAGAGTTTTTGAATAAAGAACAACTAGGATTAGTAGGGAAAGTAACAGATGTTAACACCAAGTTGATCTCGCTATTAACAGATAATGGATATATCCCAGTTATTGCTCCACTGGCACTTACAGCGACAGGGGAAACATTGAATGTAAATGCCGATTTAGCAGCAGCAGCCATTGCAAACAATTTAGAGGCTGAGAAGCTTTTATTTGTAACAGATGTGCCAGGGATACTCGATGAAAACGGTTATGTGATAAAGAAAATATCCCAAACAGAAATAAATGAACACATTTTAAATGGAGTCATAACAGGCGGGATGATTCCAAAGGTTGAATCTGCTATTTCCACTTTGTCTGAAAAACTGCAGGAAGTGATGATTGTAAGTGGTAAAGCTTCTTTACTAGAAGGTGAGGACTTTATTGGAACGAAAATCGTACGTGTCAAGGAGGCAATCATTTCGTGAGCAGCTTATTTCCGACTTATCAGCGCTTTGATTTAACTGTTAAAGAAGCAAAAGGCTCTTGGATCATTGATGAACATGATGAACGCTACTTAGATTTTGTATCAGGAATTGCCGTTTGCAACTTAGGTCATGGTGATGAAGATGTATTGCATGCTGTACAAACACAGCTTGAGAAAGTTTGGCATACATCAAATCTATACCATCTTCCATTACAAGAAGAGGTAGCAAAACTATTAGTTAAAAATAGTGATGGAGATGCCGTATTTTTTTGTAACAGCGGCGCAGAAGCAAACGAGGCAGCGATTAAACTAGCACGCAAGCATACTGGTAAATCGAAAATTATCACGTTTAAACAATCGTTCCATGGCCGGACATTTGCAACAATGTCTGCTACGGGTCAAGAAAAAATCCATAGTGGATTTGGTCCCCTTCTCCCAAGTTTTGATTATCTACCATATAACGATGTAAATAGTTTAGATAAGCTGGTTGATCACGATATCGCAGCGATTATGCTTGAGGTTGTTCAAGGTGAAGGTGGTGTCCTACCTGCAAGCCAAGAATTCATGCAAAAGGTGGAGGAAACATGCCAACGCACTGGTGCCTTACTGATCATTGATGAAGTTCAAACAGGAATCGGTCGAACAGGCAAGCCGTTTGCCTATCAACACTTCCCAGTTTCGCCAGATATTATCACGTCGGCAAAAGGTCTCGGAAATGGATTTCCAGTTGGCGCAATGATCGGAAAGAAGTCACTAATCGAATCCTTCCAACCTGGTAGCCACGGCTCAACCTTTGGTGGGAATCCACTCGCAATGTCAGCAGCAAAAGCGACTCTTGAAAAAATAATGAATGAAAAGTTTCTAGAAGTTGTCGAGAAGAAAGCGACGTATTTAGTGGAGCAGTTAAAAACCGAGCTAAACCAAAATTCTCTCATCAAAGAAATACGTGGAATTGGCCTTATGATTGGAATTGAATGTAGCGAGCCAGTAGCTCCAATAATTGATTTGTTAAGAAAAAACAAGCTACTAGTTTTATCAGCAGGTCCAAATGTTATTCGTTTACTGCCACCACTGAATGTATCAATTGAAGAGATTGAACAGTGTATAGCCATTATGAAACAAACTCTATTATCTAGCGAATACTCTGTTGTTGCTCCTATACAAGGTTGAAAAAAATTTAAAATTAAATGCATAAAAATACAATATTGATAATAATTATCCAAATGGGGTGTGTAAGGTGAAAGGCTATTTACATCTAGAAAATGGCTCAAGCTTTGAAGGTGAAATTGATTTAGGATCAGACTTTAAAGTAACTGGTGAAATTGTTTTTTTTACAGGAATGACAGGATATCAGGAGGTTTTAACAGATCCCTCCTACCAAAATCAAATTGTTGTATTCACCTTTCCGCTAATCGGTAACTATGGAATCAATGAAAGTGATAATGAGAGTATCAGGCCTCAGATAAAAGGTGCTGTATTTTATGAATGCTGTTCAGCTTACTCCCATTATGAAGCGAAAAGTAGTCTTAAAGAGTACTTAAAAAAGTGGGGAATTCCTTTTATTGAGCATGTTGACACAAGAGCAGTTGTGAAACAAATTCGTGAGTCGGGATCAATGAAAGCCGAGTTTTCTACTTCTAAAGAGAAAACAACCCAACATTTAATCCAAGAAGACATCTATCAAGTTTCTTCAGATGCTATTGAGACTTATGGACAGGGGAAAACACATCTTGTTCTAGTCGATTTTGGATACAAAAAGTCAATCGTCACCTGCTTAACAAAAAGAGGTTGTCGTGTCACAATCGTCCCAATTGATAACATTGATCGTATTGCTCAAATGCAACCTGACGGAATTATTTTATCTAATGGTCCAGGAAATCCAGAACGATACACGTACGCTTTAAGCAAAATCAACCGTGTGATCACAAAGTATCCAACACTCGGAATCTGCCTAGGTCACCAGCTTGTTGCCCTTTCATTTGGTGCTAAAACAAAAAAACTCCACTTTGGGCACAGAGGAGCAAATCATCCAGTAACCGATTTGAAAACGAATCAAGTTTTTATCACTTCACAAAATCATAGCTACGAAGTTATCGCTAATAGCTTAAAGCCAACCGATTTGATTGTTCGTTTTTCTCATATTAATGATGAGTCCGTAGAAGGTGTTTGTCATAAAACGTATCCAATTCTCACTACACAATTTCACCCTGAAGCACATCCAGGACCAACTGAAAGTGAATGGATTTTCGATGAATTTCTAAATCTTGTTGCCGTTTCAAAAGGAGATATGCTATATGCCTAAAAATAATTCCATCCAAAAAATTCTCGTGATTGGATCAGGACCGATTATTATCGGTCAGGCTGCTGAATTTGATTATGCGGGAACACAAGGGTGTTTAGCATTAAAAGAAGAAGGATACAAAGTCATTTTAGTTAATAACAATCCTGCGACAATTATGACGGATGAAGAGTTTTCAGATGAACTCTATTTTGAACCGTTAACGCTAGAGAGTTTAACAAAGATCATAAAAAAAGAACGACCACAGGGGCTGATTGCGTCACTAGGAGGACAAACTGCTTTAAATCTAGCAGTGGAGCTTCATGAATCAGGTGTTTTAGAAGAGTTCCAAGTGAGTATTTTAGGAACTTCTTACGAGTCGATTCAAAAAGGTGAAAACCGCGAGAAATTCCGCCAATTAATGGTCGAGCTAAATGAGCCGATTCCTGATAGCAGTATTGTCACGAGCTTAGATGAGGCGCTCTCATTTGCAGAGGAAATTGGCTTTCCAGTCATTGTCCGTCCCGCTTATACATTAGGTGGAAAGGGCGGAGGAATTGCCAAAAGTAAGCAACAGTTTGAAAAGCTTGTGCTAGGTGGATTACAAGCTAGTCCGATCCATCAATGTTTGATCGAAAAAAGTATTGCCGGGTTTAAAGAAATTGAATATGAAATGATTCGTGATTCGAACGGAACATGCATTGCGATATGCAACATGGAGAACATTGATCCAGTTGGTATTCATACGGGTGATTCAATTGTTGTCGCACCATCTCAAACCCTAACAGACCAAGAATATCAAATGCTTAGAAAGGCAGGATATCATATTGTTTCAGCTCTAGGAGTTGAAGGTGGGTGTAACATTCAATTTGCCCTAGACCCAAACAGCAAACAATATTATGTGATCGAAGTGAATCCAAGGGTTAGCCGTTCTTCCGCACTAGCATCAAAAGCAACGGGTTACCCGATCGCAAAAATTGCAACAAAAATTGCTGTGGGTTATACGTTACAGGAATTGAAAAATCCATTAACACTAAACACTTATGCAAGTTTTGAACCAAGTTTAGACTATGTTGTTGTCAAGTTCCCTCGTTGGCCTTTCGATAAATTTGCGGGTGCAGATCGAACTCTTGGAACAAAGATGAAGGCAACAGGTGAAGTGATGGCAATTGAAAGAAACTTAGAAGCTGCTTTACAAAAGGCTGTAAATTCACTTGAATTAAGCAATATTGGAACCTATTTACCTGAGCTAGATAATTTCTCTACTGAACAGTTATGGGATTTAGCGGTTGAGCCTGATGATCGTCGTTTTTTTGTAGTGATGGAACTATTAAGAAGAAACTGTACGGTGGAAGAAATTCATCAACAAACAAAAATTGATCGGTATTTTCTAGCTAGTTTTCAATCGATTTTAAGCTTGGAGAATCAAATAAAAGAGGGAGACCTTACCGACTGTTTATTAAAGAAACTAAAGGAAAAAGGCTTTTCAGACCAAACCATTGCCTATCATTTAAACATCCCGGAAAGGGAGATTCGGGAAAAACGCCAAACACTTGGAATTTATGCCCGATATAAAAATGTGGATACGTGTGCTGCTGAATTTGAAGCAAGTACAAATTATTTTTACTCCACTTACTTTGGTGAAAATGAGCAGTCTACAGCTAAAAAAGAGAGTAAACGACTATTAATTATTGGGTCAGGTCCAATTCGGATTGGCCAAGGAATCGAGTTTGACTATAGTGCCGTTCAGGCGATCAAAGCTGTTAAGAAGCTAGGTTATGAGGCAATCATGATTAATAGCAACCCAGAAACAGTCAGTACTGATTATGAAATAGCGGACCGCCTTTATTTTGAGCCAATTACGCTCGAACATGTCCTTAATATTGTTGAGTCTGAAAAAATTGATGCTGTGATCGTTCAATTTGGAGGACAAACCGCAATAAACTTAGCAAATGAACTTGAGCAAAGTGGTGTGAGCTTGCTCGGAACAGATAGCACCACACTAGACTTTTTAGAAGACCGCGATAAATTTTATACATTATTAGATGACCTTGACATCACTCATGCAAAAGGGATCACTGCTGCAACGAAAAAAGAAGCGATAACAGGAGCAAAAACAATTGGATATCCCATTTTGCTTCGTCCCTCCTATGTAATTGGTGGAAAAGGAATGGTAGTTGCAGAAAATGAGTCATCTCTAATTAACATCCTTTCAACAACAGATGAGTCTAACTTCCCACTATTAATTGATCAATTTATAGCTGGAAGTGAAGGAGAAATCGACTTAATTTCAGACGGCTTCGAAGTATTCATTCCAACATTTATCGAGCATGTTGAACCTTCGGGCGTTCATTCCGGGGACAGTTTAGCAATTATTCCGGCGATTAATCTACAAGATCACCACAAAACAATCGTAAAAAAATACGCCGAATTACTAGTTAAGAAACTGTCCTACAAAGGCATGATGAATATTCAATACCTTATCCATCAGGATCGTTTATATATTCTAGAAGTAAATCCACGTGCAAGTCGGACTGCCCCAATTGTAAGTAAGGTGACTGGGATCCAACTCATACAATATGCAACCTTCTTGCTTTGTGGTAAATCGTTAAAGGACTTCAACTTATCAGTAGAAGAAAGCAATTGGATAGCCGTAAAATACCCTGTTTTTTCAAGTCATGCCTTGCATGATGTGGACTTAACGTTAGGACCTGAAATGAAAGCCACTGGTGAAGGAATGTGTATAGGAACTACCTATGAAGAAGTACTTAAAAAGATTTATCATCTAGATTTTAAACAGAGTTTAACTGTTTTTTTTGATATAGAAGAAAAAGAAGCAACTCGTTTATCAAAAGAGTCCGGACTAAAGGTTGTAGAGTTGATGTCATCAAAACCTGACATTGTTGTTTCTGTTTTACCTGGTGATCAATTTAAAAAACTGCGTCAAAAAACGATCGAAAACGGTCAATTATTATTTACGAACCTTTCAACGTATTATGCCTTTTTAAAATCGATTCAACCAGTGGATGTTAAGGTAAACTCCATCCAACAATTACGTAAGAAGGAAGTGGTTCAAGGATGAGTCTTGTTAACATGATAAAAAAAGATGAAAAAGTAGCGAAAAAGGATTTTTTGACATTGCTTGATTATAGTAAGGAACAAATTGTTCATTTAATAGAAGAAGCGATTTTGTTAGAAAAAAAACCCCTTCAAACGATTTTACAAGGAAAGACGCTTGCGATGATTTTCGAAAAGTCATCAACAAGAACTAGAGTTTCTTTTGAAGCAGGAATGTTACAACTAGGTGGTCATGCGTTATTTTTAAGTAGCCAAGATCTTCAGCTTGGTCGAGGAGAATCCATAGCGGACACTGCAAAGGTTTTATCATCCTATGTGGATGCAATCATGATTCGTACTTTCGAACATGCAAAAGTAGAAGAACTTGCAAAATACGCAGATGTGCCAGTTATTAATGGCTTAACAGATTTATTCCATCCGTGCCAGGCACTAGCCGACTTGAAAACAATTTATCAATTGAAAGGGAAATTTGAAGATGTTAAAGTGACCTATTTAGGTGATGGAAACAATGTTGCTCACTCGTTAATGATTGCTTGTGCCAAAGTAGGCATTGACTTTGTGATTGGATGTCCTGTTGGATATGAACCAAACAGCGAAATCACACAAAGTGCAAAAGAAATTGCAAACAAGACAGGATCTTCAATTACAATCACAAATGACCCTAAAGAAGCATGCGAATATGCAGATATTATTTATACAGATGTATGGGCTAGCATGGGTCAAGAAAGTGAACAACAAGAAAGACTGAAAGCCTTCGAAGGTTTTCAAGTAAATGAACAATTAACGACATTTGCTAAAAAAGACTACAACTTCCTGCATTGCCTACCTGCTCATCGAGGAGAAGAAGTATCAGCAGAAGTCATTGACGGTCCACAATCAGCTGTGTTTATCCAAGCAGCCAATCGCCTTCATGTTCAAAAAGCGTTGTTAATTGAATTGCTAGCATAAAAAAGAGGATGACTCATTTTTGAGTCATCCTCTTCCTGAATTATGCGAGCAAGTTCATGTGAGAGTAAAGGGTAAATTTCTTCTCATGAATCCTCGCCTTAATGGAGATACTACAAGGGAAATACCTATAAGGAGAGGATTATCATGGGTCAACAACATCGTTTTAGACCAGGTCAAAAAGCACCGAATAATGGAACTTATATTGAAATTGGTGAATCAGGCTCTACCGTGAACAATCCCCAAAAATTGACGCTACAAGCAGGAGATCGTTTTCCTGAAACCGCTAACCATAATCGCCAATGGACGTATACACGGAAGCCGTAGGAACAAAAGCGGAAGCGCCTTGGTAGGATGCCAAGACGCAAACTTGTCTTCTATATTTTAAAAAAAGAACGAAAATAAAAAACCCTACCAAAAAGTAGGGTTTTTTGCCATTAAAGTCGAAATTCTTTTATTAGTGGTGATCGTGAGAAGGCTCGTTTGGGATAACCTCTGCGATAATGAAGATGACAACGGTTGCAATTACAGATAGAGTTGTCGCTGCCATAAAGTCATACGAACCACCTGTCATTGAAGAAACAACGTAAGCTGTCATTTGTAATAATAAAAATGTCCAAAAAAATGTCCAAAAGAAACGCACTGCATTCACCTCATTTTCCAGACGAATTCTTATTATATAGTATCACACATAGATTGAATATAAAACGAAACTTTTGTGTCAAAGGTTTGACAATAAGTAATTTTGCCAAACTTAGGTATTCTCCCATCCATTTTAGGAGAGAAAACATACATTATATAGAGTGTTAAAGTCTGAAATAGAAAGGTGGTGGGCAAGTGATGAAAATTTCAGAGCGTTTTTTTCAACTTGAAAACGAATGGAATGTTGTCCATTTACCAATTCGGCCAAATGGGTTTGGAATTTATATTTTAGGGGATCGGTCTCACTTTGTAGACGATGAAACGAGTTTTTGGCTTCAGCACCTTGGACGTAACCAGTTATTAAATACGTTAAGAAATGAAGGGTATACAATTTTCCACTCGAATTTATTCGGTAGGAATTGGGGCAGTTCTCATGCTGTTACACTGTCGAAACAGCTTTATCATTTAGTGCTGAAAAGAGAAATCCTAAACGAAAAAGTTCATATCCTCGCAGAAGGTATGGGTGGTTTAACAGCACTTCAACTCATGGAAACCATGACTGACAAAATTCGTTCTGTCGCAATGTTGAATCCTTGCCTTGACCTCCAAGCCCATTTAAATCAAGAAAAAGAAAACAAGTTTTTTTATAAGCGACTTTTAAAAGAGCTTTCATTTGCCTACGAGGCAGAGGAAAAACAAATTAAAGAAATGTCGTTTCCGAAACCAGAGGATTTCAATTCTAATCTACCTGTTCGAATTTGGCAACGAATGAATTCTACAACGTTTGACCATTCCTTTCATAGTAAAAAATATGAAGAACTAAGAAATAAAGATCAAAACCAAAACCCCATCGATCTCATCTACCACCTAGCCGACAATCCATATCGAATTAACCAATCAATCGTAAAATTTTTTAAAGAGCATGAAAAAAAACTATAAATTAAGCAAGTGGGTAACTTTATGTGGTGTACATTCCGCCTTGACTTATATTTAGCATCTTTTACTTTAAAGAAACTATATATGAGTTATGGAATGGACACTTAAGTTATCCTCTTGTTTGTTTTTGAATATGTTACTAACAGATAAGTTTTTGAAAGAGGAGGAAAGCTGATGAAGAAAGTGGCCGTTTTTGGTGTTCAAACTTTTTTGGGATTTGCCTTTTGTGAACATTTACTTTCACAAGGAATTGAAGTAGAAGGGGTTATAGTAGAGCCTATTGAGAGGGAACACAAGGCTCGATTTGAAGAGAGATTAATGAACATTGGCCGTAATTCCTTATTAAAGATTGATAACAGTGTACAAATAGATGAAAAGTTAAAGGAAATTGATATGATTGTCTATTGTTGTGATGACCTAGTTGAAGAAAACTGTTCAAATGCTGATCTGAAAAATCTTCAAAAGGCTACTACTTTATCCAAAGTTAATAAAATTCCCTTTGTGCTGCTATCGTCGCACCACGTATACGGTGAGAAACGAGAGTTATTAGAGGATGAGACAGCACCAAAGGCTACTTCGGTAAAAGGGAAACATCAGAAAACGTGTGAAAATCATCTCAAAAACGAAATTAACCATGATAGTTACGCAATTTTTCGGTTTCCAACTTTGTACGGTCCGTGGCAGCCTGTTAATGAGAGCATTCACCTCATGTTGATGAATAAGCACATAGACTTATTAAATCTACCACTTTCGATCGTAGAAGATTTAGTATATATAGATGATGCAGTTCAGACACTCTGGCACTTAGTAAACGAAAAATTAAACGGTCAGATTCTCCATATTTATGATAGTGACTCCATTGATAACGAACAAGAACCACCTAAATCACAGCTTTCAAATGAACGGAAGTATAAAATGAGAAAAAAGATTTCGCTACAAGAGGGGCTAAACCGTCAGTTAGATCACATTGTTCAATTTGAAGAAAAGTGAAGAGGTTGAGGTTGTGATTCTTTATACGAAATAGAAAGTAAAAATCAAGATTCTTTTGTTCTGAAAAAGAAACTTCCTGTACATTGAAGATTTTAAGGGCTAAAATATACTTGTGTGAATCGTTCACGAAATGGACATATCAATCAAAAGGGATAAAACTTTTATCTCCTTTTGATATATTATTAGGGAGTGCTTTGCCCATGTATAAAAAGCTTGTACTTATATTTATTTTATTATTATCAATTTCTGGCTGTGGACAACCTTCAATAGAGAAATTAAATAAAGTAGGTTTACTTGTACCTGAAACGGTCAATGATCAAGTTTGGGGTACGAAAGGTTATAAAGGCCTGCTTAAGATTCAGTCAGAACTTAATGTGGATGTCTTTTATAAAGAAGGAATGGACAACGAACAGGTTGTTCGAAATGCCATTCGTGATTTTCAAGAAAAAGGAGTTAATCTTGTTTTTGGACATGGTAGTGAATACGAAAGTTTTTTTGAAGAAATTAGTAAAGACTATCCTGACATTCATTTTGTTTTTACTAATGGAGTGGCAAAAGGAAAAAATGTGACTAGCTTAAATTTTGAAGCTCATGCAATGGGTTTCTTTGGTGGAATGGTTGCAGGTGAAATGTCAAAAACAAATAAGGTCGGTGTATTGGCAGCTTTTGAGTGGCAACCTGAGGTTAATGGTTTTTTTGAAGGTGCTTATTATCAAAACGAAGAGGTTGATGTTGATATTCAGTTTGTTCAAGACTGGGATAATGTACCATTGGCGATGGAATACTTAGACGTAATTATCGGAAATGGTGCGGATGTTGTGTATGTGGCTGGTGATGGATATAACGTACCTGTTATTGAAAGGCTGAAAGAAAAGGGCTTGTATGCAGTAGGATTTGTTTCGGATCAAGCAGATTTAGGCGAAGGGACCGTATTAACAAGCACCGTTCAACATGTCGATCGTTTGTATGAACTAGTAGCAAAGCGATATAATACAGGTGAGCTTGAAAGCGGGGACTTATATTTTGATTTTCAGGACGATGTAATTGATTTAGGGAAATTTAGTCCTCTTGTTGATGAGTCCTTTCAAGAAGATCTAGAAGATCACATCAAAAAATATCAAAAAACAGAAAAACTACCAAATCAATTTTAAAAGGAGTGCTTGAATATGGAACAACATCCAAAAACAATGGAATTCATGCAAATTGCAATGAAGTACTTACCAGAAGCTAAGCAAAAACTAGACGGAGCCGGAATTGAGCTTTCATTAGAATCAATGCAACCAATGATGGAGCTTTTTACAAAGGTAATGGGCGAAGCGTATGAACTTGGTAAGAAGGATGCACAAGAATAATTGTAATATGAGGGTAAAGGTTGTCTCAAATTGAGGCAATTTTTTTAAAATTTTTTATAATCCGGAAGTTAGGCGGTTCGACCTAAGTTAGGCAGTTTTAGTAAAAAGTTAGGCGGTTCTGGCCAAAAGTTGGGCGCTTTCAGCACAAAGTTGAGCGGTCCGATCCTGAAGTTGGGCGATCCGATCGAAGTTAGGCAGTTTCAGCACAAAGATAAGCGGTCATTCAGCAAAAAAAACGCACTGCAACAAAACACATTGCAGCGCACTCCTGATCATTATTATATAGCTACTATTTTTTCCCAGCCTTACGCTTTTCCTTCCTCTCATAAAAAGCTAACTCCCTCTGCAACTTCTTAAAACTTGCAAATCTCTCCGAAGCCAGCGCACCAGATTCAATTGCCGCTTTAATTGCACACTTTGGTTCAGTGTTATGGTTGCAATCGCGGTAGTAACAATTATTTGCGAGCATTTCAATATCTGAGAAACTTTGTTCTAGTGCGTGTTCTGTACCCCAAAGTTGTAATTCTCTCATTCCGGGCGTGTCGATTAAGATTCCGCCTTTTGGAATCGAGATCAGTTCGCGATAGGTGGTTGTGTGGCGACCTCGGTCATCATCGCTGCGAGAATCTTGTGTTTTTTGTTTTTCAACACCTAGCAACGAGTTGACTAAGGTCGATTTTCCAACACCTGACGAACCAACAATTGCGACACTTTTTCCTTCGATTAGATAAGGATCCAGCGTATCGAGACCAGTTTTCATAATCGAACTTATAACATGGACTGAAACACCAAGTGCGACCGATTCCACTTTCCTTACCTTTTTCTCGATATCCTCGCATAAGTCTGATTTCGTAAGTAACAATACAGGAGTGGCTCCACTTTCCCAAGCCATAACCAGATAGCGTTCCATTCGGCGAAGATTAAAATCTTGATTTAGCGCATTTACAATAAACAGTGTATCGATATTGGTCGCTATTAGTTGCTCTGTTCCTGAGTTACCCGCTGATTTTCTAGAAAGCTTACTAAACCTAGGTAGACAATTGTGAATCGTCCCTTTTTGCTCATCTTCTCTAATAGAAAGCACGACCCAATCACCGACCGAAGGGTGATCTGCTTCTGTTTGGACAGAAAAACGGAACTTTCCAGAAAGATTGGCTAAGACCTCGCCATGTTCTGTTAAAACTCGATATAAGTGTTTATGTTCTAATGAAATACGTCCAAACTGAAAATCTTTATATTGTTGTCCGAATTGTTCAAAATGAGAATTCCAACCTAATTTCGTTAGTGATAGATTCAATTTATTTTCCTCCAGATGTTGTTTTTTTGCAAAATAAAAACCATAAGCATCACAGCCCATGGTTGAATAAACAACAATCTGAAATCTGAATCAACTTAACGAGTCAGGTCCGACAAGCAAGGGCTGTATGAAGTTACATAGACAATTTTTTGTATACTTTTCATCATACATCCCTCGCTTTCCATTAATATAAAAATATCATATTCGATAAACTTCATTTTGTAAACGCCAAATCAAAAATATTCCATTTATTTTTTCTTTTTAAAAAAACTAACGACTGGGGAAAACTCTTTAATCATCGGTTTTAAATTTTCCCACGAACCCATGATATCATCAATTTGTGACATTAATTGAAAGTAATTAACCTCATCTGGACTCGACTGCTCTAAAGGTGCTGCTGCTTCCTCTGTGTTTTCCTTACCATCTTTTTTTCTTGGCGCAGAACCGAACATGAGCTCAGTGAATCGATCAATCTTTTCCTTTTCATCGCTCATCCTTTTCACCTTCTTAGGATTACTTTTTCCTTTTCTGTACTACTAGTCTATGTACGTTTATGTAGTTAGTGCTAGTCATTTGCGTAGAAACAATCATATTGAAAAGATGAAGAAAATAGGATAAAATTAGTACCAAGTCATAATATTTGATATTAATTATCTATATTAAAGGGGATGCGTATATGAACGCAGGTGTAATCGGGATAGGGCGCTATGTGCCCGAAAAAATTGTTACAAATGCTGATTTAGAAAAAATGGTAGACACATCAGATGAGTGGATTCGCACTAGAACGGGAATTGAAGAGCGAAGAATTGCTGATGATAATATAGATACTTCAGATATGGCATTCTTTGCAGCGAAAGAAGCATTAAAGAATGCCGAAATAGATGCCGAGGATTTGGACTTAATTTTAGTCGCGACGGTTACACCGGATCAGCCCTTTCCGTCTGTCGCTTGTATGATTCAGGAAAAATTAGGGGCAAAAAAAGCAGCGGCAATGGATCTAAGTGCAGCATGTGCAGGCTTTATGTACGGAATGGTTACTGCCAAGCAAATTATTGAAACGGGAACGTATAAGCATGTTTTAATTATCGGTGTTGAAAAGCTATCAAAAATCACTGATTGGGACGACCGGAATACAGCGGTTCTCTTTGGAGATGGTGCAGGAGCTTGTGTAATGGGACCAGTGAGTGATGGAAAAGGAGTTCTTTCCTTTGAGCTTGGTGCAGACGGTACAGGTGCTAAGCACTTATACCAAGATGAGTACATCATTATGAATGGTCGTGAAGTTTTTAAATTCGCGGTTAGGCAAATGGGGGAATCCAGTGTTAATGTGTTAGAAAAGGCGGGCTTAACCAAGGAAGATGTTGACATGCTGATTCCACATCAAGCAAACATTCGAATTATGGAAGCTGCTCGTCAACGCTTAGGAGTTCCTATTGAAAAAATGTCGAACACCGTTCATAAATATGGAAATACATCTGCAGCTTCAATTCCAATTGCGATTGTGGAAGAACTGCAGGCAGGCAAAATAAAAGATGGCGACTTACTGGTAATGGTCGGTTTTGGCGGTGGGCTAACTTGGGGTGCAATCGCATTAAGATGGGGTCGTTAACACCACGAACATAAGAAAATCATAGCTCGTAAAAGAAAATCGAACGATAACATAGGTAAACATTTTATAAGGTGAGGTGCAATTGTGAATAAAAAAAGAGTCGTCGTAACAGGATTAGGAGCATTAACCCCATTAGGAAACGATGTTGCAACAACTTGGGATAATGCGATAAAGGGAGTTTCAGGAATAGGTCCTTTAACTAGAATTGATTCAGAGGGTTATCCAGCAAAGGTTGCAGCAGAGCTAAAAGATTTTGACGTTGAGCAGTTTATGGATAAAAAAGAAGCACGTAGAATGGACCGCTTCACACAATATGCAGTAGCAGCATCCTTTATGGCTGTAAAAGATTCAAAGCTTGAAATCACAGATGAAAATGCACCACGAGTTGGTGTTTGGATTGGATCTGGAATTGGTGGAATGGAGACATTTGAAAATCAATTCGAGATTCTTCTTGAAAAAGGCCCTAGACGCGTTAGTCCATTTTTCGTACCAATGATGATTCCTGATATGGCTGCAGGTCAGGTCTCAATCGCGATCGGAGCAAAAGGCTTCAACTCATGTACGGTTACAGCATGTGCAACTGGAACGAACTCAATTGGAGACGCGTTTAAGGTAATTGAACGAGGCGACGCAGATGTTATGGTGACTGGAGGAACGGAAGCTCCAATTTCAAGAATGGCATTTGCAGGGTTTTGCTCGGCTAAAGCTTTATCAACAAACGAAGATCACACCAAAGCAAGTCGACCATTTGATTTAAATCGCGATGGGTTTGTTATGGGAGAAGGCGCTGGAATCTTAGTTTTAGAAGAATTAGAGCATGCGCTAGCTCGTGGTGCAGACATTTATGCTGAAATCGTTGGGTATGGTGCAACAGGTGATGCATATCACATTACATCACCTGCTCCTGGTGGGGAAGGTGGAGCAAGAGCGATGCTTCAAGCTATTAATGATAGTGGCTTACAACCATCAGATATTGATTATATTAATGCACATGGAACAAGCACTTCTTATAATGATAAGTTCGAAACATTGGCAATCAAAGAGGTCCTCGGTGAGCATGCATATAAAGTTGCGATAAGTTCAACTAAATCCATGACCGGACACCTTCTCGGAGCAGCGGGTGGAGTGGAAGCCATTTTCTCAATACTGGCAATTAAAGAAGGCGTCATTCCGCCAACAACAAACCTTGAAACGCCAGACCCAGAATGCGATTTAGATTACGTACCGAACGAAGCAAGAAAGCAGGATGTACGTGTAGCACTAAGCAATTCACTAGGCTTTGGTGGTCACAATGCAACAATTATCTTTAAAAGATACGAGTAAATAGGAGGGGTAGGACATAGCAAAATGTCCTACCCCTTTTTACATTTCTTAATAAGCTCACAAGATAGCATCTCACCTCCAGTTTACATACTATAAAACTGGAGGTGAGGCTGTTGAGCGTGATCCGTACAGATAAGTGGTTGGAGTCCGATTCTGAAACGAATAGTATATGTAAAAGGCTCAAGTCCTATTTTAATGGACTGAATGAGAAAGATATTTTGAATATGTTGCACTCTTATGGCATGTCTAAAAAAGTAGAAGCTTCTAGTGAAATGATAGAAAACTTTAATAAAGAAGAGTTTTGGAAGATCGTTCAAAAAGAGGAAAAAAAATTAAGAAAAGAATGGGCTGGACCAGATGTTCCGATCTTTATTCTACCGTGTGACGAAAGGAATACGAAAATTCAACGAGAGTATAAAGGAAGATCTGGCTTAGCTTTTAAAGATAAGCTTTTTTTATTCCTATCCCCGAACGTAAAGGCTATCGATATCCAATCATTGTTCACACACGAATATCATCATGTCTGCCGGCTTGCTAAAGTTCAGAAGGCAGAAAAGGAATTTACAATACTTGACACGATTATCATGGAAGGGCTCGCGGAAAATGCAGTACGAGAAAGGTTAGGTGAAGACCATGTGTCTTCGTGGACAGCAAAGCATACAGAAAAACAAGCACATCTTTTCCTAAAAACAATCATATACCCTAATAGGACAATGAAACGAAATGATTCTCAATTTACTCAATTGATGTATGGAACTGGATTCTATCCTTCAATGTTAGGTTATTTTGTCGGCTACCACATCGTAAAAAGTTATATTGATTCAACGCGTAAAAGGGCAAAAGAGTTAATTTCAACGGAATCCGAAGAATTTTTCAAAAGTTTCGATTAAAGAAATCCCATTAAACCGGGGTTTCTTTAATAAAATAAATTATTAGAAGATTTTAAATATAAAAAATATATTGCTAATGTAATAAAATTGTAATATTATTTTATTTAAATATAATAATTTACAATATTCAAATAATTAGAGGTGTGATATGAATCATTATGTTCATTCAGGAGCTAAGACACCGTTATTAGAGGTCAAAACGTTACAAACTAGTTTTAAGATAGATGGATCACAGTATCATGCTGTGAATGGTGTTTCTTTTTCAGTTGGACGAAAAAAGATAGTTGGGGTTGTTGGTGAATCAGGCTGCGGGAAAAGTGTGATGTCTCTGTCAATCATGAAGCTGTTACCAAAGGGAATTGGTGAGATTACGAATGGTGAAGTTAAGTTTGAAGGAAGAAATCTTGAGAACTTATCTGAAAAAGAAATGAACAAAATCCGTGGCAAAGAGATCAGTATGATTTTCCAAGAACCAATGACATCTTTGAACCCGGTTTTTACAATTGGGTTCCAAATTCAAGAAACGATGTTCAATCACATGAAAATCTCAAAAAAGGAAGCAAAATCCAAAAGTATTGCTTTATTAAAAAGCGTTGGTATTTCTAGGCCCGAAAAAATCATTGATGAATACCCTCATCAACTTTCAGGTGGTATGAGACAAAGGGTGATGATCGCCATCGCCATCGCTTGTCAGCCGAAGTTACTGATTGCCGATGAGCCGACGACAGCACTTGATGTAACCGTACAAGCCCAGATTCTAGAGCTTCTTAAAGAAATTCAAGAAACGAACGAAATGTCGATTATCTTAATTACACATGATTTGGGAGTTGTCGCTGAAACATGTGATGAAGTTATCGTAATGTACGCAGGGAATATCGTCGAACAAACCGATGTAGAAACTCTTTTCTATCACCCGAAGCATCCATATACTCAATTATTGCTCGGATCGATTCCTAAGCTGGATGAAAAAGAAGAACGCTTAGCAACAATCAAAGGAATTGTTCCTTCACTTAAAAATATGCCTGAGCATGGTTGTCGATTTGTAGACCGCTGTCCACAGGCAAAAGAAGAATGTAAACACATTACTCCGCAGCTAGGTTCTTTATCAGACGGACACGATGTTTCCTGCCTGTTATACGAACAAAGCTATCCTAAAGAGAGTGTGAGGTAACGAGAATGAGTGAAACTACAACCCTAGCAAAAAATCAATCACTACTATTAGAAGTGAATAACTTAAAAACGTACTATCCAATTAAAGGTGGTTTTTTACAAAGAACGATCGGTCAAGTCAAAGCGGTCGATGATCTATCATTTGAAATAAAATATGGTGAAACTCTTGGACTAGTTGGTGAATCAGGGTGTGGTAAGTCTACAACAGGTCGAACAATTATGAGGTTACTCGCACCGACGGATGGAAAGATCGTCTTTGACGGAAAAGATGTTACAAATGTTACTGGAAAATCTTTAAGAGACATCCGAAAGGACATGCAAATGGTTTTCCAAGATCCATATGCTTCCTTAAACCCAATGCAAATGGTTGGTGACATTGTATCAGAACCGATTCGAAATTACTTAAAAAAAACAAAAAAAGAGTTAAAAGCTGAGGTCCTAGATCTACTAGAAAAAGTAGGATTACCTGAAGATGCGTATTACAAATATGCGCACGAATTTTCAGGTGGACAGCGTCAAAGAATTGGAATTGCTCGTGCACTAGCACTCAGGCCAAAGCTAATTATTGCAGATGAACCAGTTTCTGCTCTTGACGTGTCTGTACAATCTCAAGTTCTTAATCTATTAAAAGATCTTCAAAAAGACTTTGATTTAACGTTTCTGTTCATTGCTCATGATTTGAGTGTTGTGAAGCATATGAGTGATCGAATTGGAGTAATGTACTTAGGAAATATGGTGGAAATTGCCGATAAAGAGAGTATTTATGCAGAGCCACTTCATCCGTACACACAAGCACTAATTTCGGCGATTCCTGAACCAGATCCGAAGAAGAGGAAGGATCGCATCGTCTTGCAAGGTGATGTGCCAAGCCCAGCAAATCCTCCGACAGGATGTCCTTTCCATCCAAGATGCTCACATGCAATGGATGAGTGTTCGAAAACAAAACCAATTTTAAAGGAGGTGAAAAAAGGGCATAGAGTCGCTTGCCATTTACATACCTAAAATGGCTGCCTTGTTAACATACTTAGTTTCATTAACTTAAAAAATGGGGGGAAAAAGATGAAAAAGTCGGTACTTTGGGCAGTAATGCTTATGCTAGTCATGTCAATGTTTCTAGCTGCATGTAGCGGTGGTAAAGAGACAGCCACAGAAGACGCGGGTACAAAAGATGATGAAACTCCAGCAACAGAAGAAACAGCCAAACCAGTTGAAGGTGGAACAGTAACATATGCAGTAGATACAGCACCAGAAGGAATCTTTGATCCAGCATTCTCTGGAAGTATAGTAGACAGTGATATCCAATCTTTTACTGCTGACAATATTTATACAGTTAATGATGACTTAGTATATGAGCCACATTTAGCTTCTTGGGAAATTAGTGAAGACAACTTAACTTACACGTTTACTCTTAAAGAAGGTGTTAAGTGGCATAACGGTGAGACTTTAACTGTAAACGACTGGGTGTTTGCACTTGAAACGTTAGCGCATCCTGACTATGCAGGTCCACGTTACAATTACGTTCAAGGCATCAAAGGTGCACAGGACGTTAAGGATGGTAAAGCTGAAAAAATTTCAGGTGTTGAAGTAATCGATGATTATAATGTGAAGATTACATTTGCAGAAAAGAAGATTAATAACTTAGAAAATTTATGGCCAACCCCAATGCCTCAGAAGGCTTATGAGGGAATTGCTGTTAAAGACTTAATGGAATCAGATCCTGTTAGAAAAAATCCAGTTGGCTTAGGACCTTTTAAATTTAAAAACCTAGTAGCTGGGGAATATGTTGAGCTTGAGCGTTTTGATGATTATTGGCAGGGTGCTCCGAAACTTGATGGAGTTGTTGTAAAGGTTATTGATCCATCTCTAACTGCAGGTGCATTTGAAAAAGGTGAAATTGACTTAATGTCTATTCGTCCAGCAGACTTGGAGCAAATTGGTGGATTAGAAAATGTTACAGTTGAAGAAACAAACGGTGTTGCGTATTCGTATATCGGACTTCGTTTTGGTAGCCGTGATAAAGAAGCAGGTAAAAGTGTAGCTGATAACGATAAATTCGAATCAAAAGAACTTCGTCAAGCACTTTTACACGCAATTGATCGTGAAGCTTTAATCAAAGCCTTCTTATCTGGAAAAGGATCAGTTGCAAATACTGTTATCCCAAGTACATTTTGGGCATCTGCTGATCCTTCTGAATTAAATGGATATGAATATAGCCCAGAAAAAGCGAAAGAACTATTAGCGACAGCTGGCTATGAAGACACAAATGGTGATGGATTTGTTGAAGATCCAGAAGGCAAAGAGTTCAAGATTTCTTTTGGACACTACGCTGGTCCAGCTACATTTGAAGGTCGTTCTAAAGCAATTATGCAAAATTGGAATGATATCGGTGTGAAAACAGAGCTTGCAACAGGTCAATTAATTGAATTTAACCTTTACAATGAAATGAAAGACAATGATGATAAAGCGCTTGAAGCATTCTTTGGTTCTTGGTCAACAGGTGCTGATCCAGATCCAGAAGCATTATGGGGATCTCACTTTGAATGGAACTATGGTCGTTACGTTGATGAAGAAGGCGACAAATTAATTGCAGACACGAAGAGTGATGCAGCATTTGATCAAGCATACCGTGAAAAAGCATTCGTTGATTGGCAAAAGCATTTCAACGAAAATTTACTAGCACTTCCTTTATGGGAGAACATGGATTTATATGCAGTGAACAAACGTCTTCAAGGTGTTCATGTGAATGCATTAACTTCATTAAACAATGTTCATGAGTGGACTGTAACAGAGTAAGTATCTTAAATTTTGCAATATCTACGGGTAAGGAGAGTGCTCTATGCTACAGTATTCACTTCGCAGACTATTAGGCATGATACCGATGTTACTCCTTATCTCTTTCGTAGTATTCGCCCTGGCTAAATTAATGCCAGGGGACCCCTTTGGGGGGGAGATCGATCCATCGAATACGAATCCTCAGTATATTGAGGAGATGAGAGAGAAGTTAGGATACAATGATCCAATTCATATTCAGTATTGGGAATGGATAACAGGCTTTGTTCAAGGTGATTTTGGAAAATCAACAACACACAAAATGCCAACCGCTGAACTAATTGTAGAAAGATTACCAAATACATTGTTTCTTGCAATTACATCTATTGTAATTACGTATTTACTAGCATTTTTTATGGGCATGTATTCGGGGAGAAGACCGTATACGCTCGGTGATAACCTTGTTGCAACTTATAACTATCTAGGCTTGGCAATTCCTTCGTTTGTAGCTGGTATTTTAGCAATCTATTTCTTTTCTTTTCAACTCGACTTATTTCCATTTAGTGGTTCTGTAGAGGTAGGCTTAGAAAAGGGAACATTTGAATATTACGTGAGCAGAGTCCATCATGTATTACTACCAGCACTTGTATTAGGATTACTCTCAACCGCACAGTATGCTCAATTTTTAAGAAATGATATTATCGAAAATTCACGCAAAGATTATGTTCGAACTGCCCGTGCAAAGGGAACGAAGGAATCTTTGATTTACAATAAACATATTTTACGAAACTCGATGATCCCAATTATTACGTATTTAGGGTTCGACTTAGTTACGTTAGTAAGTGGAGCTTTTATAACAGAAACGATCTTCACGTATCCTGGTATTGGACTCTTATTTTTACAATCTGTCGAGACAAGGGATTATTCAGTGATGATGTCACTAACAATGCTATTTTCAGTATTAACCTTGGTAGGAAACTTGGTTGCTGATCTTTTGTATGGAGTTGTTGATCCCCGTATCCGTATAGACTAAGAGAAAGGAGCAGGTATAATGGAAGTCGTTCGCAATAAGCAAGTACAAACAAATGTTAAAACAAAGAGTGCCTCTCCGTGGTCGATAGCTAAACGTAAATTTTTAAAAAATAAATTGGCAATGATCAGTCTGATTTTCCTACTTATCGTATCATTTGCAAGTATATTAGCTCCATATATTACGACACATGATATTACTAGGGTTGATTTTTTAAAAATTACGTTGGAACCTTCTAGTGAAAATTGGTTAGGAACAGATTCAAATGGTAGAGATGTATTTACGAGGTTATTACATGGTGGTAGGACTTCCTTATTGATCGGGATTTCATGTATGCTACTCATTACAATCATAGGAACGATTGTTGGAGCGATCGCGGGTTACTTCGGTGGCATCATCGATAATATGTTAATGAGATTTACTGACTTTGTTCTTCTTTTTCCTTTTATACCATTTGTTATTGTTATTAACACAATTTTAATAGGTAAAGTGTCCGGAGTATGGACATTAATTAGTGTGATTAGTTTTTTAAGCTGGGGTGGAGTTGCACGTATTGTAAGAAGTAAGATTTTGTCTGAAAAAGAAAATGAATACGTTCTTGCAGCGGTATCAAGTGGTTGTAGTCCATCAAAGGTGATCATAAAACATATTCTTCCAAATGTTAGCTCAACGATTATCGTACAAGCTACTCTCATTCTTGCGATTATGATTGTGATCGAGTCTGGATTAAGTTTTATAGGCTTTGGTGTAACGGCTGACATACCGACTTGGGGCAATATGCTATCTGAGGCAAGACAATCAGATGTATTAAGAGACAAGATTTGGATGTGGATGCCGCCTGCAGGTATGATCACGTTTACTATTTTGGCTATTAACTTTATAGGCGAAGGATTAAAGGATGCACTCAATCCAAAATCTTATCGATAAGAAAATCTGTCACGTCTGTGATGGGTTTTTTCTATTACTAGAATCTATTAGTAGCTGTAATAAGAAATGACGGTATGTCCAACTAATTTTATATTCATTCCAAAATCTGAATTTATTGGAATAAACTCTCTACCTTCTGCCTATACTGATTGACAAAAGGTCCTGAAGTGAGGGATGTAAAAATGTTATTTCTTCATGATGTTTGGGTAAATTGGTTTGAAGGCGAGGAAAATGGTTACAACGTATGTCATTTTCATGAATGGAGAAAAGACGATAGTGTCGAGCTCTTTGATCAAGTTCCATTGATTAAAGTAAACACTCTTTTATTTTCTTACATTGAAAATGATTTAGCTGAGTTGCCACCAAGTTTATTAAAAGATATTTTTCAGAAATCGTACATACGTAAAAACCACGAACGAATTCAGCTTGATTATTGTTTTGTTGTGACAGATGGACATGGAATCATAGCCGTCGATACAATTGGTTATACAATTCCAATCCGCAAAAGTCGAATTATTCCTCGTCAAGAACAGTTAGTTTTTGAGATGGTAAAGGACGTGGAACCTGAAGAGTATTCAGTCGAGTACTCGAGCAATGAATCAGAGAAAGATTATCATATCCTGTCTCTATCACCTGAACACGTTAGAGGGTTAACAAGAAAAGAACGTCAACTTAAACAGCTTTTATTTATGGCATTAGATCAGCTTCAATCAACAAAAAATGCAGCAGAAGTAAAGTACTGGTATACAGAATGGAATCCGATGATGTACGAACAAATTCAATCAAGAGAATTTGATGCTGTTTGGCAAAAGCTATATGAAGAAACTCTTCAAGGCTGGAGTCCAAAGCATTTGCAGCTCTGTGAACACCTAATTAAGGGACAACCCTTCTTCGAAAAGCTATGGGAAATGGAACACGAGTCGAAGGTTAATTAAAAAAGTGGACAAGTTAAGTACCAGGAAAAGCGACGTGATTTCACACTATCACGTCGCTTTTATATGCAATAAATCATTTCTGACATTGGTAGTATTTCATTGAAGATGCAGAAGGGACAGAGTTGTAGGTAGTAACTAGGAGGTTAACTTTGGACTTTTATTTGATGTATTTCACGTTTCAAGTCTTTTATATCTGAATCGTGATCAAAATATCTGTACGTGAGTTGTGCAATAATACGGTCTTGACGATCCTGTATTCCTTCTAAAGCTTCATTCTTAGCGTTACTTACATCTTGATTTTCTCTCACAGCATCAAGAATATACTTCATTTCTTGCTGTTTTTCCTTCAACCCTTCTAAATCTGCTTTCACTTCTGTCTGAGAATCTTTAATTATTTTCAGCTCATTTAAAATTAGATCTAATTTTTCCTCCATTGTTCTCCCTCCTTTTTCGTCATTAACTTACAAAATTAGTATATCACAATGTCCTATTTTTCAGCAGCAATACAAAAGAGTATCCTTTAAATGAAAATGCATTTTAAAGGATACTCTTAGTGGAGGTTAGAGTTAATATGAAGTTTTATTATCGCTTTTTCCTACCTAGCCCCATCGCATTCTCCATTTTCTTAACCATTTTATTGGCCGCTGCATTTGCTTTTTCAGCACCTCGGTCTAGAATTTGGTCGAGCTCTTCTGATTCCATCAGTTCCTTATAGCGTTCTTGGATAGGAGTTAATGTGTTAACAACAACATCTGCAAGATCTGCTTTAAAGTCTCCATAGCCTTTTCCTTCATACTTATTTTCAAGCTCTTCAATCGATTCGTTTGTAAAAATAGAGTAGATAGAAAGTAAATTTGAGACCCCAGGTTTATTTTCCTTATCAAACTTAACAATACCATCCGAATCGGTAACAGCACTCTTAATTTTCTTTTCTATTGTTTTTGGATCATCTAATAATGTAATAAAAGATTTAAGGTTAGGATCTGACTTACTCATTTTTTTTGTTGGTTCAGTTAAAGACATGATACGGGCGCCGACCTTCGGAATTCGGACTTCTGGGATTGTAAAGATGTCATTGAATTTTTTGTTAAACCTTTCGGCTATATCGCGGGTAAGTTCAATATGCTGTTTTTGATCCTCCCCAACTGGAACTAGATCTGTTCCATAAAGAAGTATATCTGCAGCCATTAAAGGAGGGTATGTGAGCAAACCGGCTGAAACGGCTTCCTTACCTGCTGACTTATCCTTATACTGTGTCATTCTCTCAAGCTCTCCAATATATGCAACACATTGTAACATCCAGCCTGCTTGAGCATGTGCTGGAACTTCAGATTGAATGAATAGTGTTGCTTTTTCAGGGTCTAATCCTACCGCTAGATAAAGAGCAGCTAGACTTCGGATGTTTTTGCGTAACTGTAAGCGATCCTGTGAAACTGTGATTGCATGTTGATCCACGATGCAAAAGTAGCAGTTGTAATCCTGCTGTAAGTCAATAAACTGTTTTAGTGCTCCAATGTAATTTCCTAATGTAACCGAACCACTAGGCTGAATGCCAGAAAAGATTGTTTTCACTGTTATTCACTCCAAATCGTATAAGAATTTAAAATATTTTTGAACTTTGGATAGCATTTCTGCATCCAGCTACAGCGCCTAGCCCCTCGAGGTCATAAGTCAATTCTAAATTGAAGGCAAAGAACGCCTTCAATTTAGAATCGCCTTATGCTATGCCTAAGGCTGACCAAGGCGCTTGCGCTTTTGTTTTTCCCACACAAAAAGGCCCACTCGTACCTATTGCTAGGGACGATGGACCGCGGTGCCACCCTAATTATTTCTAAAGAAAGAAATCACTTCATTATCCTATAACGTAGGAGCACGTCTGTACGTACTTAAGTTCAATACAGATTCTCAGAAGTCCATTCCACATAAGCTATTACCTGTTTCCACCATCCACAGGCTCTCTTAAAATAACGACTATGTGTACTATTCTTCGTCAACGAGTTATCATATGATTTTTTAATTATATGAAAGAAGCAGACAAAATGCAATCTGATTATACGTAATAGAAATAAAGTCCAATTAACATTACTAATCCCAACGCTAGACCTGTGAAAAGAAGGGGAGAGAAATCAAACGAAATAAGCTCTGATACGGGTTTCATCTCCTCAACCTCATCTTTAGATAATTCCGTACCCTTTGAGACAAACATTCTTCTAAATCCATAGGAAATCCCGTCAAAAAAACCTGCTTTAACCGTTAGCGTTAACAATGAAATAAACAGACAAGTGATCGTGATTAAAAATGAAATATTTATAAAATACAATAGTTTTAACTCTTGGTAAATAATAAATGATAGGAAGATTGTTGCAACAAGAGACATAATAAACCCTATAATCGAGTTTTTGGAAAGCAAAGTGATCACTCTTTTCTATATAATATCCTGTTCTCAATTATAGCAAATGTATTGTCTACCACAAATATAGAAGAGTTTTCAAAATATGTAATGTAAGAATGTTTCTTTTTGATGAAATATATAGAACATTCATATTAAGTGCATAAAGGGGAGGAAGAACAACATTACAGTAGCTTTAAAAATTTTACAAACTTTTTTATGATAGTAATTAATGCGTTAAAGGGGTGAAATATAACTGAAATATCCATTAAATTTTATAGGGCTATTTTACTATTTAACGACATAAATAGCCTGGTTTTATTACATTTGTGTAAACTTTCGTAAAAAAAGTGAATGCATAATAGTCCGAATACTTGTATAATAACCTATGTAAGAATTATTAAAAAATATAAGGGGGGTCTACTTGTGAAAAAGTCGAAATTTTTTCTACTTTTAGCACTTTCTCTAGTACTTAGTATGTTCTTAGCAGCATGCAATGGTGGCGGAGATACTTCAGAAGAAGAAGGTGGCGGTGATGATACTGCTACTGAAGAACAAGCATCAGTACCACAAGAATTGAAGGTTTTAGAAGCATCTGAAATTCCATCAATGGATAGCGTTATGGCACAAGATGCTGTAAGTTTCACAGCGTTAAACAACGCAATGGAAGGCTTATACCGTTTAGACCAGAACCAAGAAGCAATTCCTGGTATGGCTGAAGGTTCAGCTGAAGCTAACGAAGATGGAACCGTTTACACAATTAAATTAAGAGAAGCTAAATGGTCTAATGGTGACCCTGTAACAGCAAATGATTTCGTTTATGCATGGCAACGTGCAATCGATCCAGAAACTGCATCACCATATGGTCCTTACATGATGAATGGTAAAATTGCTGGTGCAACTGAAATTACAGAAGCAGCTGCAGCTAAAAAAGACTATGATCTAAACACTTTAGGAGTTAAAGCACTAGATGACAAAACTCTTGAAGTTACACTTGTAAAACCAATTCCATTCTTTGAATCATTAATGGCATTCGGTACATTCTATCCACAAAACCAAAAGTTTGTTGAAGAACAAGGTGAAAATTACGCAGCGACTCACGAGAACTTAGTATACAATGGTCCTTTCACATTAACTAATTGGGGCGGTACTACTGCTACTGAATGGACTTATGAGAAAAACGCTGACTATTGGGATGCTGAAACTGTAAAATTAGAAAAAATCCAATATAACGTTTTAAAAGATCCACAAGCATCTGCAAATGCTTTTGAAACTGGTGAAGCTGACATAACTGGAAAGCTTGCTTCTGATATTGTTCCACAATATGAAGGAGATCCAAACCTTTTAAATTACTTAGAACCAACTATTTTCTGGATCAAAATGAACCAACAAAACGAAGCACTTAAAAACGAAAACATCCGTCGTGCACTTGCGACTGGCTTTAACAAACAAGATTTAACAGACAGCATTTTAAACAACGGTTCACTTCCTGCTAATTATGCTGTACCTAAAGATTTCGTTTCTGGTCCAGACGGTAAGGATTTCCGTGAAGTTAATGGAGATTTCTTAGAGTTTAATGCTGAAGAAGCGAAGAAATTATGGGAGCAAGGCTTAAAAGAAATTGGCAAGGATTCAGTTGAACTAGTTTACTTAGGTGGAGATACTGAAACATCTAAGAAAACTGATGAGTACATCCGTAGCCAATTAGAAGCAAATCTACCAGGACTTACTATTAAAGTAGAAAGCGTTCCTTTCTCAGTACGTTTAGATAGAGACGTTAAAATGGATTACGATCTTCAATTCGCTGGTTGGGGTCCTGATTATCTAGATGCAATTTCTTTCTCTGATCTTTGGATCACAGATGGTGGTAATAACAAAATGGCTTATTCTAGCGAAACTTATGATAAGTTGCTTAAAGATTCACAATCTACTTTAGCTGATAAGCCTGAAGAACGTTTTGCAGCTCTACAGGAAGCTGAAAGAGTATTACTAGAAGACGATGCAGCGCTTGCGCCTGTGTACCAACGTTCTTCAAGTATCTTAATTAGCCCTAAAGTTAAAGGCTTCACTTACCACAACGTAGGTGCAGAATTTAGCTACAAGTGGATTGAAATTACAGACGCTGAGTAAGTATATTTACGAAGTGAGTCGAAATCGGTATAATAACCAAATAGGGAAGAGAGTATATTGTAGGAATATACTCTCTTTTTCCCTGTAGAATAATTGTCGAAATATGTTGAAAATTAAAAATAACATAGGAGGTGCAACTCATATGGTCAAATATTTATCAAAACGAATTTTTTACATGATCTTAACTCTAGCTTTAATTGCCACTTTTACTTTTTTCCTCATGAAGGTTATTCCCGGTACTCCTTTTTCAAATGCAGCTAAGTTGTCAGAAGCTCAGCTAACGATTATGAAAGATAAGTACGGTTTGGGTGAGCCAGTACCAGTACAATATATGAACTATATGGTTAACTTGATTAAAGGAGATCTAGGAATTTCATTTCAGTTTAATAACACACCAGTTACTGATATTATTGCAGATCGTATCGGTCCCTCGGCCATTCTAGGTTTTCAAGCAATGTTTTTTGGTACTATTATAGGAATTGTACTAGGAGTTGTTGCTGCGCTAAGACAAAACACGTGGGTAGACTATACATCCACTTTTATTGCAGTAATCGGTAAATCCATTCCATCCTTCGTTTTCGCAGGATTGCTACAATACTATATTGGAGTTAAATTAGGCTGGTTGCCAGTAGCATTCTGGAGAGGACCTGAGTATAGCATATTGCCGACAATTGCATTAGCTATGTTCCCAATCTCAATTGCTGCTCGTTTTGTAAGAACTGAATTAATTGAAGTACTTGGGTCTGATTACATCACACTAGCAAGAGCAAAAGGAGCTAGCTCCTTCGATGTAGCATTCAAACATGCATTACGTAATGCTTTAATTCCAGTTATTACTGTTTTAGGACCTTTAACCGTTAGTTTAATGACAGGTTCACTTGTCATTGAAAAAATCTTTGGTATACCTGGTTTGGGAGAGCAATTCGTTAAATCAATTAACGTAAATGACTATCCTGTTATTATGGGTGTAACACTTCTTTTTGCTTTTCTATTTGTTGCAATTGTTCTAGTCGTGGATATTCTCTATGGAATCATTGATCCGCGGATTCGTTTGGCGGGAGGGAAAGAATAATGACACAAAATAATGAAAGCGTCAATAAAGATATGTTTGTACCCGCAAAAATTGACTCAGATAAGAGTGAAGAAATTTCGAAACCCAGTCTTAGCTATTGGCAAGATGCCTGGCTACGTGTAAGAAAAAATAAGGCAGCAGTTGTCAGTCTTTATCTGTTAGTTTTTTTAACAATAATGGCTCTAGTAGGCCCGTATATGAGTGGGCACGACCCTAATTTAGGAATCGCTAAGTATTCAAATCTACCTCCTAAGGTTCAAGCTCTAGAAAACGTTAGTTGGCTCCCATTTGACGGTACTTTAGAAAACCGTAGTGGTAAAACGTACGATGTTTATGAAACAAAGAATGTTGAAGCTGGCACATACTATTGGTTTGGTACAGATTACTTAGGACGTGACTTGTTCTCTCGTGTATGGAAGGGCACACAAGTTTCCTTATATATTGCATTTTTAGCAGCCTTTATTGATATGGTGATTGGTGTTGCATACGGGGCAATTTCAGCATACTATGGTGGCCGTGTTGATAATGTGTTGCAGCGTATAATAGAAATATTAGTTGGTATTCCGAACTTGATAGTCGTTATTTTAATGATTATTATTTTGGATCCCGGAATTCTGTCGATAACGGTTGCCTTAACAATTACAGGTTGGGTTGGTATGGCAAGGGTTGTACGCGGACAAGTTCTTAAACTGAAAAGTCAAGAGTTTGTTTTAGCATCGAGGACTTTAGGTTCAACTGACCGGAGAATTATGTGGAAGCGCTTGATTCCAAATTTAGTTGGAGTAATTATCATTAACACGATGTTTACGATACCAAGTGCTATTTTCTTCGAAGCCTTCTTAAGCTTTATTGGACTAGGATTACAAGCACCACTGGCTTCATTAGGGACTTTAATCGATGATGGCTTTAAAACGCTGCGTTTATATCCATATCAAATGGTTTATCCAGCAATCGTTATTAGTTTAATTATGATTTGCTTTAATATGATTGCAGATGGACTTCGCGATGCATTAGATCCGAAAATGCGTGACTAGAAAAGGTAGGTGAATAGATAATGGAAAAAATATTAGAAGTGAAAGACTTACACATTTCTTTCCATACGTTTGCTGGGGAAGTACAAGCAATACGAGGGGTTAATTTTGATTTATACAAAGGTGAAACGTTAGCAATAGTTGGGGAATCAGGCTCTGGTAAATCAGTTACGACAAAATCTATTATGAAGCTGTTACCTGAATCTAACTCCGAGATTAAAGAAGGACAAATTCTTTTTGACGGAAAAGATATCGCAAAGCTTTCAAACAGTGCGATGCAAAAAATTCGTGGTAAAGATATCTCGATGATTTTTCAAGATCCAATGACATCGTTAAATCCAACTATGAAAATCGGAAAGCAAATCATGGAACCAATTATTAAGCACCAAAACTTGAGTAAGTCTGCTGCAAAAGAGCGTGCAATCGATTTATTAAGATTAGTAGGTATTCCACAACCTGAAGCTCGATTTAATCAATATCCGCATCAGTTTTCAGGTGGGATGAGACAAAGGGTTGTTATTGCAATTGCATTAGCATGCAACCCAAAAGTTTTGATCGCTGACGAACCAACAACTGCTTTGGATGTTACCATTCAAGCGCAAATCTTGGAACTGATGAAAGATCTGCAAAAGAAGATTGATACTTCGATTATCTTTATCACCCATGACCTTGGAGTTGTCGCAAATGTTGCTGACAGAGTTGCGGTTATGTATGGTGGGAAAATTGTAGAAACTGGAACAGTGGATGAAGTCTTTTATAACCCGCAACATCCATATACTTGGGGCCTAATAAGCTCAATGCCAAGTCTTGACTCAGAGGACTCTGAATTATATGCGATTCCTGGCACACCACCTGACCTTTTATACCCTCCTAAAGGTGATGCATTTGCACCTCGTAATGAGTATGCGATGCAAATTGACTTGGAGAAACAACCTCCAATGTTTAAAGTTTCTGACACGCACTATGCCGCAACCTGGTTACTACATCCAGATGCACCTAAAGTAGAGCCACCAGAGGCAGTTAAAAAACGCAGACGTAAATTCCCTGAAATAAAGGAGGGGAAATAGATGACACAAAGAGAAAAACTTTTAGAAATTAAAAATTTAAAGCAACATTTTAATATTGGGAAACCAAATGAAGTGAAAGCAGTTGATGATATTTCCTTTGATATTTATCGTGGTGAAACATTAGGATTAGTTGGAGAATCTGGTTGTGGAAAATCAACAACAGGACGTACAATTATTCGTCTTTACGATGCAACAGGTGGAGAAGTACTTTTTGATGGTGAGAACGTCCATGGGAAGAAATCACGTTCGGATTTGAAAAAATTCAATCGTAAAATGCAAATGATTTTCCAAGATCCATATGCTTCACTTAATCCAAGAATGAAAGTATCGGATCTGATCGCAGAAGGTATCGACATTCACGGTCTTGCTAAAAACAACAAAGAGAGAATGGATAGAGTGGTTGAACTGCTTGAAACAGTTGGTTTAAATCGTGAGCACGCGAATCGTTATCCACATGAATTTAGTGGTGGGCAACGTCAACGTATCGGAATTGCGCGTGCATTAGCTGTTGAGCCAAAGTTTATCATTGCCGATGAGCCAATTTCAGCTTTAGATGTATCTATTCAAGCACAGGTTGTTAACCTAATGAGAAAGCTGCAAAAAGAAAAAGGATTAACCTACCTGTTTATTGCCCATGATTTGTCTATGGTTAAATATATTAGTGATCGTATTGGCGTTATGTATTATGGAAAGCTAGTGGAACTGGCAAATGCTGATGAATTATACAGAAATCCAATTCATCCTTATACCCAATCATTGCTTTCAGCGATTCCTCTTCCAGACCCGGACTATGAGAGAACGCGTGTAAGAAAAACATATGACCCAGATCAGCACAATTACAAACCAGGTGAAGAGCCGCAGTTCCGTGAAGTAAAACCAGGTCACTTTGTTATGTGTTCTGAAACAGAATTTAAACAATATCAAAAACAACACGCAACTGTTTAATACTTTTAAAAAAACTCATCACTATGTGGTGGGTTTTTTTAAACTCTGCTAAAATCCCTACCTCTTACATATGATCTATGTACGGCAACTTCAGTTAACTGACAAATACTTTTTAATTTTACAACTACAAATGATTCAATTTTCACCTATAAAGGCTTCTGCATTTTCTATATACTAAGGGTAGACTTACAATGGGGGACTCCAGACATGCAATTTGTACAAAAATCGTTTATTCTCACACTACTTATCATCCTATTCTCAGGACTTCTCTTTTCAAATAAAGGATATGGAGAAGAGAATCTTGTATTCTCAACTCATAGTTCGAAGCAAACTGTTTTGAAAGAAAGAAAATTACCAGAAGATCCACCACGCTTTGTATTCGATTCAGGCTTTACTTTTCCATACCCAGATGCCATTAGAGGTGTTTATGTAACTGGGCATTCTGCGGGTGGAGAAAAGTTTAATAAACTTAGTACTTTAATGGAGCAAACTGACCTGAATGCAATGGTCATTGATGTTAAAGATGACTATGGAAATTTAACGTATCAGCCTGAACCAACCTCAGCATTTTTTGATATAAGTAAAAATTATATTAAGAATCCAACTGAAATGTTAGAAATTATGGAAGAAAAAGAAATATATCCTATTGCAAGAGTTGTAGTATTTAAAGACTCAGTACTAGCTAATAAAAAGCCGGAATGGTCCTTTAAGGAAGGAAATACAGTTTGGAAAAATGGTCGCGGGGAGTCGTTTGTAAATCCGTTTATGAAAGAAGTATGGGATTATAACGTAGATATCGCCATTGAAGCAGCCAAGCTCGGATTTCAAGAAATACAATTTGATTATGTTCGTTTTCCTGAAGGATTTGAAAAGCGGGATTCAACCTTGGTTTTTAATATGGGTCAATACGAAAATTCAGATCAAGATAATGTACAAAAACGTGTTTCTGCTATTACTGACTTTGTTGCTTATGCAAAGGAGAAGCTAAAACCATATGGTGTAAAGGTATCTGTTGATATTTTTGGTTATACAGCAACACTACCAGAGGCACCAGGTATCGGGCAGAACTTCTCGAAAATATCCGAAAATGTTGATGTTATTTCCTCTATGATTTATCCGAGCCACTGGACTGCCTATTTTGGCATCAACAAGCCAGACCTTGAACCATATAAGCTAATAACAGAGTACGCGAAGCTAGAAAACAAAAAGCTCGCTGAACTCAAAAATCGACCGATCTCTAGGCCTTGGATACAAGATTTCACCGCTTCCTACTTGGGCAAAGGCAATTACAAAAAGTATGGTAAACCAGAGGTAGAAGCGCAAATTAAAGCATTAAATGAGCAGGGAATCGATGAATTCTTATTATGGAATGCGGGGAATACCTACTCACCGGGAGTTGACTACACTCCACTGAAATAAGTGAAAAATAAAGACCGTTTTAAAGCTGATGCTTTTAAACGGTCTTTTACTATGCTAACTTCTCTTCACTTTTTTCCAACCTACTTGAGTTTTTTGGGATTGATCGACAAAAGCACTTTTCTTTTTTCCTCCAAAAACATTAATACCGATCGCATTTGCAAGAACACCCATAGTAGCAGTTAAACCAATGACCAAAACAGCTACCAGGACAAAGTCAACCAAATATTCAACCATATTTTTCATCCCCTAATAAAATATGTTAATTCTATTCTAATTCATGTTTAAGCTTATTAAAAGAGGGTATATATAAACGTAGTAGAATTAATAAAGGGTATAGAAAAAACAAAAGGGAGCAATGCAGGTGAATTGGTATGAAAAACTAAATCAGTATTTTCCAATTGAAGAAATGAAATCTAGGGAGCATATAGAAATGCTTCTTAAAGAAAAAGGAGATATTTATCATAAAGATGAAGGGCCACTCCATGTGTTGATGTATGCAGAACTTACTAATTTTATCTTTATTGATTATATCTTTGTTTCAAAAGATGCCCGTGGGCAAGGGTTGGGTCATAAGTTATTAGAGAAACTTAAAGTAAAAGGAAAAGCAATTATTCTCGAAGTTGAACCAGTTGACTACGAAGATAGTGATTCAGGAAAACGTCTAAAATTCTATCAGCGTGAAGGATTTGAACATGCGAGCTCGATTGGGTATAATCGTCGATCACTTGCTACAAATCAAATTAACAAGATGGAAATCCTCTACTGGTCTCCAACAAACGAATCCGAAGAATTAATTTATGAAGCCATGAAAAAAACCTACGAGATGATTCATACATACAAAGACAAAGAACTATATGGTCAGTCTTATCAAAATGTTGATGAAGTACTAACCCTTGAACAAGATGGTGAACAAAAAGATATTTTCGATCATTTAAGCTAATTGAGAATTAGTTTTTTAAAATAAATGATGAATTAAACCTCAGGACATAGATCATTTTTACTAAGCGACTCAGAATATGTGTTGATATCCTGCAGTGAAATTAGTTTTCTCCAGTATAAGTACTATATATAGGTAGTTAAGTCCACTGTACTTGTTTTGTCAAACTTTTAGTTAAAAAAATATATGCTAACTTACTTTTTTATAGTATAATCATTATAGACATTACTTATTTAAAGTAATTTCAATTTGCATATACATCTAAGTTGATTAGCTTACTCATTCTATAGTTGGAGGAGTGAAGGTTTATGGTAACATTATATACGTCACCAAGCTGTACTTCATGTCGAAAGGCAAAAGCGTGGTTAGAGGAACATGAGATTGCTTATACGGAACGCAATATTTTCTCTGAGTCGTTATCTGTTGAAGAAATTAAGGAAATCTTACGTATGACTGAAGATGGAACAGATGAAATCATTTCAACTCGTTCTAAGATCTTCCAAAAATTAAATATTAATTTGGAAGCTATGCCATTGCAGGATTTATATGACCTTATTCAACAAAACCCAGGTTTGCTTCGTCGCCCAATCATTATTGACGAAAAAAGACTACAGGTAGGTTACAACGAAGATGAGATTCGTCGTTTTCTTCCTCGAAGAGTTCGTACGTATCAGCTAAGAGAAGCACAGAGATTAGTGAACTAAATAGATAAAATGAAACCTTCCCTTTTAATACAGTGGGAAGGTTTCATTTTCTTTAACATATAAGAAAATTTGATAATAAGTCTGCATTTCGCAAATCCAGCTCCAGCGCTTTTGTTACGCTAGATTTATTTTTTCTCAGATTTCCAAATACCCATTTGTTGATAAAGCAATCCGCCAAGTAATATGAAGCTCGTTGTTAAAAAGGGAAGGCTTTGGCCGATTATCGGATGAGAGGATAGTAAGTGCTCAAGTTGATTTTCACCGCTAATCATTTTTCCCGCTGTAAAGGCTAATAAACCACCTCCCACATAAATAAGTATTGGAAACCGATCTAAAAGAACAAGAATAATTTTACTACCCCATATAATGATAGGGATTGAGATAAATAAGCCGATAACCACTAACAGGTTGCTTCCGTTTGCTGCACCAGCAATTGCGATGACATTATCAAGTCCCATTAATAAGTCTGCGATCACAATTGTTTGAACAGCCTTCCACAAGGACTGGTAGCTTTTAACCTTGCCGCTTTCATCGTCTTTGCCAACGATTAAGTGGAACGCGATATAAAGGAGGAAGACTCCACCTACTAGCTGAAGAAATGGAACCTTCAAAAGGTAGACAGCAATTATCGTGATGAAAATTCTAAAGAAAATGGCTAAAAAGGTTCCGAGAATAATTGCTTTATTTCGTTGTTTTGTAGGTAGATTTCGACAAGCCATCGCGATAACAATTGCATTATCGCCACCGAGTACTAAATCAATGCCAATAATCATAAGTAGTGATAAGATAAAATCCTGTTCCATTATGTGACCTTCTTTCAGGGCGAGGTTATAATTAGATGCTCGTACCATTTATATGAGGCTAAACCCAAATTATGATGAGTTATTGCGTAGTGGGTACTAGGTAAATAACTGTTTTTGTAAATTCAGAGGTTTTTTATTTCCTTAAACGAAGTTTTATCATAAAATAAGAGTACAAGATTATTTATGAAGAATTGATCTTGTTTGAGGGATGGGGTTCTTTTAGGGAGCTTCTAAAGGCTTTACACTCACGATTAAAGTTCACTCGTTTTGGGTAAAGTGAAGTAATGTACAACTTATATCGTCCGAGTTTAAGTAAGCGCATCATGAAGGCTTGAAGAGTCTCATTTCCTGAGATTCGTAGCTTTGATGATTGTGGGGGTCTTGAACAGTTTAAAGTGGGGGTTTCGTTGTCCCTTCAACATCTTAAAAAGAAGGGAAGGTAATCAGAATGGAAATAGAACGAATTAATGAACACACCGTTAAATTTTATATTTCGTATAGAGATATTGAAGATCGTGGCTTTGATCGTGATGAGATTTGGTATAATCGCGAACGAAGTGAAGAATTATTTTGGGAAATGATGGATGAAGTTCATGAAGAAGAAGAGTTCATGGTAGAAGGACCTCTTTGGATTCAAGTTCAAGCTTTAGATAAAGGACTAGAGGTTATTGTCACAAAGGCGCAGTTATCAAAAGATGGGCAAAAAATAGAACTAGCGCTATCAGATGATAAGCTAAAAGAATTACCTGTAGATGAAAACATTGAATCGTTGTTAGATCAACATTTTAATAAATCAGAATCAGATAAAGAGTCTGATGAAGAATATGAACAACAATTACAGTTTGTGGTTAAGTTTAATGATTTTGAACATGTGATTGCCTTAGCTAAATATCCTTTTTCAGAAATGAAGAATCACCTATATGCACTAGATAATTACTATTATCTCTATGTTGAGTTCGATGATGACGTCGATGATGAAGAGATTGAAAATAAATTAAGTATTGTTCTGGAGTATGGACAAGAATCGAGAGTTACGATTCATCGTCTTGAAGAATATGGAAAAGAGATTGCGAAAGATCGCGCTTTAAACGTGATTAAGAAACATTTTTCGTAATTAAAGAGCCGATTTCATTTAGTTGAAATCGGTTTTTGTATATTGTAAATGAAGTATATAATGTAAAGAATAAGTGTGCGCCTCCTTTGAACAAAGCGCTTGCGCTTTTGTACTACTACCTGAATTTATATAATTTTAAGACACAGTAAGCGTTTCGCAAGTCCAGCTCAGCGCCTAGCCCCGACGCACAGGACGTGCTAGTGCAGTCATGGCGATTGACGTCGCGTATTTGACTGCCTCGAGGTCATAAGCCAATTCTAAATTGAAGGCAAAGAACGCCTTCTATTTAGAATCGTCTTATGCTTGTCGGACTCCTTCAGGATGAAGGTGAGAAAGGCGTTGCAACAGGACGTTGCGAACTTAGCCTTTCTTCCTCTGAACAAGGCGCTTACGCTTTTTAACAAATCCTCTGAATTAGGTGAAAAAATGAAAAACACTGTACGTGTGTTACTTTTTGCGGCAGTAATTGTTTCAATATTATATATGACAAAAAGCTTTTGGGGAGACTGGATTGTAGCTGTAGTGACTATCCTCTTTACCTTTTCTATTGTTTTTATTGCGTTTGTGATTTTTTTGGAAAATCGCCATCCTTCACACACGATAACTTGGCTGGTCGTTCTTGGAGGATTTCCGTTAGTAGGTTTTTTCTTCTATATATTTTTTGGACGAAATGTTAAAAAAAGAAGATTGTTTAATAAAAAAGCATTAATTGATCAAAAAGTTTATTTAGAACTTGAAGGCAATCAATCTTCCTATCAAGATAAAATGATACATATGGGTGATCATCAGCAATTGCTTTTTAAGCTAGCACATAGATTGGGACATAGTCCAATTTCTTTTGCTACTCAAACAAAAGCGCTAACGAATGGAATTGAAACCTTTCAACACATTTTTGAAGAGATTCACAAAGCTGAAAATCATATCCACCTTGAGTATTACATTGTGAGACATGATGCAGTCGGTCAGCAACTAAAAAATGCACTAATAAAAAAAGCGAAAGAAGGAGTTGAAGTCCGCTTTCTTTATGATGCCGTTGGAAGCTGGAAACTTTCTAAGGAATACATAAAAGAATTAAAGCTCTCTGGGATTGAAATGATTCCTTTCTTGCCGGTTCGTTTGCCTTTTTTCAACAATAAAATTAACTTTAGAAACCATCGGAAAATAATTGTGATTGATGGAACGGTTGGGTTTGTTGGTGGCTTAAACGTGGGAGATGAATATCTGGGAAAAGATAAATACTTCGGATTTTGGCGTGACACACACTTACTCATTAGAGGGGAAGCAGTTCGGACTTTGCAGATGATTTTTCTTCAAGATTGGTATTATATGACAGATACGAAACTGCTTAGTGAGAAGTATTTATCACCACAACTAAAATTAGCAGAATCAGCTGGAGGAGTTCAGCTAATTGCGGGTGGCCCCGATAATAAATGGGAAATCATCAAACATCTCTTTTTTTCAATGATCATTTCTGCAAAAAAATCGATTTGGATCGCATCCCCTTACTTTGTACCTGATGAGGACATTCTCTCAGCCTTAAAGGTTGCTGCCTTGAGTGGAATAGATGTACGTTTACTCGTTCCAAATAGACCTGATAAAAAAATTGTTTACTATGCATCACGTTCTTATTTTCCAGAATTATTAGAAACAGGTGTAAAAGTTTATGAATACGAAAATGGATTTTTACACAGTAAAATCATTCTTGTAGATCACGAGCTAGCTTCTATCGGCACAGCTAACATGGACATGAGGAGCTTTCATTTGAACTTTGAAGTCAATGCCTTCTTGTACAGAACGAGCAGCACTCAAAAGCTCGTAGAGGAGTTTATTCTAGATATTGAACACTCACATGAAATTCTGCTGGAGGAATTCACGAAACGTCCATTTCATAAAAAATTATACGAGTCTACGGCAAGACTCATGTCACCGTTGCTATAGAGATTAGATCGTTTATCTCGTCTATTTTTTTGTTTTCCACAGACAAAATTGAATTTTGACTGTTTGCTTGAATTAAAAACTTAATAGATAATAACTTCATTCAGGTAAAGAAGGAAGGGGAGAGGCTGGTGTTGATTGCACTGAATGAGCGGAAGGAGTACGTGAATGTTGCAGAAAAAAAGTGGTCGAAAGACGAATTAAAAGTAATAAGGAAAGAAACAGTTTTTGAATGTCCTGTTTGCAAGAGAGGGGTGGAGTTGAAAATAGGCTCTATAAAAATCCCTCACTTTTCTCATAAAAAGAATGACTTATGTTTCATTAAAGGGGAACCAGAGAGTGAATACCATCTAAGTGGAAAGCTACAGTTATTCCAATGGATTCAAAAGCAACAAGTTGATTCCGTCTATCTAGAGTATTATTTGCCAGCTATCCAACAAAGGCCAGACATCTATTTTGAGCAAGCAGAAAAAAAGGTAGCCATCGAATATCAATGCTCAACGATTGATCAAAAAAGCTTGCTACAACGTTCAAGGAAACTACAACAATTATCTATCACTGTTCAATGGGTGCTAGGAGCTAAAAAGGTACAAAGAACAGGGACTAATACTTATAGAATGACCCCTTTCGTATGGCTTTTTACAATGATCTCCAAAACGTCTCAACCTCCAAAATTGATTGTATATTGTCCAGTTCAAAAATCTTTCATTATCCTTCATCACATCATTCCTTTTACTTCTCAAAATGTGTTAGCTATCTCAGAAATAGTCCATATAGATTCTACTAATTATCACAGCTTATTTAGGAAGGAAGTGAGCATGCAGGCTCTTTATGCAAACTGGTTTAAGAAAGTGTCCCGCTTTCGGCTACTACCTCCACCATTTGAATCCTCAGAAGTTCGATATTTTAATTCACTGCTTTATACAAAAAAACAGCTTCCAATTGCATATATCCCGACGCTTGCCTTGCTGCCAATTAAAACAGCCTATTTAATTCAGTCAAACAGTTATATATGGCAAACGTATATCTTACTTTATATTGATTCAAAAAGAGCTTCTTTTTCTTTTCGAGACATAACTCGTGAGATCACCCGTAAAATCAATGAACGTCGTGTTAAAATACGTTACTTGCCACACATAAAAAATATGCATTTTTCTTACACATTAAAAGAATATTTATCTTGTCTCTGTAGCCTTGGCTTAATTAGAAAAGGTAAGGATGGAGAGTTTATCAAAGTTAAAGATGTTGTATGGACAAATGATCCCCATCAATTAGTAGAATCAGATGAATGGACGAAACAAAAACTACTTCATTTATCAAAGTTTTAGTGCATGATTTTACATGTTTAGAACAACCTATGAAGGAAAAATAAAACATAGAGGTGAAGAAATGTTTAATAAAAAAAGAAAAAACAACAACCCATTTATCTTTACAATTTCTGCATTAGGAATAGGTGCAGCAGCATATTATTTGACAAAGGAAGCAAGGCAGAGTCAAGATTTAGATGAAGCGAACAATCCTGCTCCTGCTGACATTGCCAGCATCCTTCAAGCGGGTAATATTGATTTGTAAGAATTTATAGAATAGTATAGAAATAGCGGACAAAAGTCATATTAGAAGAAAAATGGGTTGAAGAATGAAACGATATGTAACAGCAATACTCTTGAGCGTGTACCTATTAAGCGCTGTTTCAACTTTTGCCACCGCTGAAAGCAATCAAAGAGGGGGATTTCTGATGTCAGAACAACAAACTGCAGTCAAGAAACTACCGATTCGAAGTGAAATTAAAGAGGCTGATACTTGGCGTTTAGAGGATGTTTTTCCAACAAATGAGGCCTGGGAAAAAGAGTTTAATGAAGTAAAAGAAGCATTGCCTAAAATTGCTGAATACAAAGGAAAGCTCGGGGAATCTGCCTCGGTTCTTTATGAAGCGTTATCCTATCAAGATGAAGTAATGGAACGCTTAGGTAAGCTCTATACATATGCACACATGCGCTACGACCAAGATACAACGAATTCTTCTTATCAAGCATTGAATGACAGAGCGACCACTCTTTATACACAGGCTTCGAGTGCAGCCGCTTATATGGTGCCAGAACTTCTTTCAGTTGACGAAAGTAAAATTAAAGACTTTTTAAATGAAAAAGAAGAGTTAAAACTTTATGAGCATGCATTAGATGAAATTAATCGTCAGCGTCCACATGTTTTAACTGCAGAGCAGGAAGGTCTTCTAGCTGAGGCATCAGAGGTATTAGGTTCATCAGGAAATACATTTGGAATGCTTAATAACGCAGATTTAACCTTTCCTACAATCAAAGACGAAAATGGGGAAGAAGTTGAAATTACCCACGGACGCTATATCCGTTTCCTAGAAAGTGAAGATCGACGAGTTCGAGAAGATGCATTTAAAGCTGTTTATGAGACCTATGGTAACTTTAAAAATACATTTGCTAGCACATTAAGCGGTACAGTGAAGAAGGATAATTTTAGTGCACGAGTAAGAAATTATGAGTCAGCAAGACATGCTGCATTAAGTAGTAACGACATCCCGGAGTCTGTATACGAAAACCTAGTAAGTACAGTGAATCAAAACCTACACTTATTACAAAGGTACGTAAAACTACGTAAAGAGGTTTTAGAGTTGGATGAGGTTCATATGTATGATCTCTACACACCTCTTATTAAAGATGTAAAAATGGAAGTGAAGTACGAGGAAGCACAAGATTATTTACTAAAAGGGTTAGCCCCTTTAGGTGAAGAATATATTAACGTTTTAAAAGATGGCTTCGAAAACCGCTGGGTCGATGTTCACGAAAACAAAGGGAAACGAAGTGGTGCCTACTCTTCAGGTACATATGGAACTAACCCATACATTCTCATGAATTGGCAAAATAACGTAAACAACTTGTTTACATTGGCACATGAATTTGGACATTCCGTTCATAGCTACTACACTCGTAAAGAACAGCCATATCCATATGGAAACTATTCAATTTTCGTGGCAGAAGTTGCTTCAACATGTAACGAAGCATTATTAAACGATTATCTACTAAAAACAATTGATGATGAAAAAGAGCGCTTGTACTTGCTCAACCACTTCTTGGAGGGATTCAGAGGCACTGTCTTCCGTCAAACGATGTTTGCAGAATTTGAGCATCTGATCCATAAAAAAGCACAAGATGGTGAGTCGTTAACACCAGAATTATTAACAAAAACATATTATGATCTTAATAAAAAATACTTTGGTGATGAAATCGTTGTGGACGAAGAGATTGGCTTAGAGTGGACTAGAATCCCTCATTTCTACTATAACTATTATGTTTATCAGTATGCTACAGGCTATAGCGCAGCAACTGCTTTAAGCAAACAAATCTTAGAAGAAGGTCAACCAGCTGTTGATCGCTACCTAGAATTCTTAAAAGCTGGAAGCTCAGATTATCCGATTGAGGTTCTTAAAAAAGCGGGTGTAGACATGACCTCTTCACAGCCGATTGAAGAAGCATGTAAAGTATTCGAAGAAAAGCTAAATGAAATGGAAGAATTATTGGCTAAGGTAAAGAAATAAGAGTTGAATTAGTAATGGAATCGCAGTCATCTATTGACTGCGATTTTTTTAGTTGAAAATGTGGTCGGTGTGATTACGACAAAGAGTGGCGCGATTAAGTCAGAGAAAAGAGCAATTATGACAGTTTTCAGTGCAATTTCATTCTCAGAACAGCTTGAGCTTAGCTTTTCTTACTCTAATCAAGAAACTTTAAAAACCTTTAAACGTTTTCCGATGATTAATCATGTAGAGTGTCACGAAGATTGCTCCAAACAACAATGGAGAGGTTATATAAATAGGTATAAGCTTCATGAGGCTTAGCACATTTAAAAAAAAGAAGAGTATAACACCTACAATACTAAAGACAATCCATTTAAACTTCATCTTAAACTTCCTCCTTGTCTATTGTTACTACTTTATATGAAGGAAACCTACTGTTTATGATGTTGTGACAACTTTGTGAAAAAAAGGTGAGACACTTGTCAAAACTCGACATAATTTGCTATAGTAAAGATGTGAAATTGATCACATAACCAAACATTTACCCCTTTGTTTGACCGTGAAAAATTTCTCCCATCCCCTTTGTTGTCGTTAAGACATAAAAAAGACTTCGTACCTTGTGTACGAAGTCTTTTTTATTACTTTCCTAAAATAGGTGCTTTCCAATCTAACATAAATAATTGAATTGTTAAAAAACTCAACATCCTTTGGTATAATATCAAATAGAGCTAATACTATAAAAAAGAGCTGATTTTTCAGGTGGAGGCTTTTAAAAATAGTAGTGGAGGCACCCAAACTGTAGAGAAGGTTGATACATCTTATGAAACAATTTCAATTATTTTTAGCTTTTTTTCGTGTCGGAATGCTGGGGTATGGTGGTGGACCTTCATCAATTCCTCTCGTTCATAAAGAAGTCGTTAATAAATATAAGTGGATGAATGATGATGAATTTGCAGATGTATTAGCTTTAGCCAACACATTGCCAGGGCCGATTGCGACAAAAATGTCAGGGTATATTGGCTATAGGGTTGCGGGTGTAGTAGGCATGATTAACGCCACTCTTGCAACAATTGTTCCAACTATTTTGTTGATGATCATTTTGCTAACTTCAATCGCATCTATAAAAGATCTTGCTTGGGTACAGGGGATGACAAAGGCAGTTGTTCCGGTAGTTGGTGTCATGCTAGCCGTTTTAACCTGGGATTTTATAAAAAAATCACAAACTTCTCTAGGTTGGGTAAAAGCAGTTTTATTGTTTGGGTTAAGTTATCTATTCATCGAACTGCTTGGATTGCATCCTGCATTTTTAATTGTAGGATTGTTAGTGGTGGCCATTTTACAAAAAGATAAAGTAGTAGAAGCGGAGGAATCATCGTGATTTATTGGGAGATATTCCTCGCCTTTTTTATTCCTGGAATTTTAGGGTACGGAGGAGGTCCTGCCTCCATTCCACTAGTTGAACATGAAGTTGTTGATACATATGGTTGGATGACAATTGCAGAATTTAGTGAAGTACTTGCACTTGGGAATGCGCTTCCTGGCCCAATTGCAACAAAGATGGCAGGCTACATTGGCTTTCAGCAAGGCGGGATTCTTGGAGCATTTGTGGGGATATTCGCAACAGTGGCGCCCTCACTCATTTTAATGGTGGTGCTTTTAGGATTTTTATACAAACATAAAAACTCACCTAAAGTAAAAAGAATGACAAATTTTATTCGACCAACAATTGCCGTATTACTTGGAGTAATGGCAGTAAGCTTTTTTACTTCTTCTTATCAAGATAATGGAGCTTTTCAAACCTTATTTTTATTGATTGCAAGCTACCTGTTATTAGAAAGGTGGAAAATCCACCCAGCTTATGTCATTGTTGGAGCGCTTGGATATGGGGCGTTGTTTTTAGCCTGAAAAAAAGGCAGTGAGATTAGCTTGATCTAATCACATTGCCTTTTTTTACAGTATGAACTAAAGAAACAAGTTAATCCTTCTCAATATACCTCCAAAACATACCATGTCTAACAGGAACACGTTCGATTTTTTGTGCTAAAACGAACTTCTTCATTTCTTTTTCAACTTCTTGGAGAGACATATTATAAACGACTGCGATTTCTGTTGAGGCGACAAAGCCGTAGTGCTTTAGGAAAATTTCCATTGGTGGTGTCTGGGAGCGAGTTGGGATATCACCGAGCATTTCAATCAATACTTCTACATACATATCGTATGAATAAAATCCTGTTATTTTCAAACCTTCTTCATCGACATCTTCGCTAAAAAAGGCCAGCGTTGGAATTTCTTGAACATCCATTTCTGCTGTAATTTTAAGATCACATTGCAAAGCCTTGGCTGCGCTTGGTGAATGTAGATCCTTTTTAAACTCTGAGACATCAAGACCAATTTGATGGGCAATTTCAACTAAAACATCTTTGTCTGACACGTTTTGTCTTTCAATGAAAAGGAGTTCTTGAAGCTTCCTTAGATAGCGGATGCCTGCTTTTTTCCCTTGTAATTCCGCAGTCTTTATTGCCAGAGATGCAGCATAAGGTGAGGAAATTGGATTATCAAACCATACTCTTCCATCACAAGACATTCCTGTTCTATTTCCTGTTTTTTCCCAAGCATTTGCTAAATTTTCCGGTTTCTTTCTTTTCGATAAATTTAACGTAGCAAGTCGTCCACTTATGATGTGCTTAAGGGTGAAGAAACGCCCATATTCAATCTGGAGTTTTTTTATTATTGGCTCTAACGCCCAACATTCAGGGCATAAAGGATCAACAAAAACATAGATTTCTAAAGGCTTGTCGTGGTGACCATGACAGTGAGCGAAGAAGTTTGCATGATCAATCGATTCACGATTGTTAACCATTACGTCCGAACCTTTTCATCTGATTTATCAGGTTCTGGCGTGTTCACCATATGCTGTGCAGTAAGATCAAGCCTTTGTAGTAAAAACTCTCGCAATGGACCTTCTACATTTACTTCATCCATCGCATTTTCCATACAAGAGATCCAGGCTTTAGCTCTTGAAGGTGTAATTGGAAATGGAAGATGTCTCGCTCGCAGCATGGGATGTCCGTGTTCTTCTGTATAAAATTGAGGCCCACCTAAATATTGAGTTAAAAACTGTTTTTGCTTTCTAGCAGTTTCTGTTAGATCATCAGGGAATATTGGTGATAACAAAGGATGCTTCTGCACTTTCTCATAAAAGGCATCAACAAGGTGCGAGAGTTTTTGTTCACCAATCGCATTATAAGGTGTGTTACTTTGTTCAGTCATGTTGGTCACTCCTTTAGCAGGGAAGGATAAATGAAGATGTATAACGACTCACATCAATTACAACCCCAATAATAAATAGATAGGTTATAGTAATAACAGGACTTATGTCTTGTATAAAAGGTCCTTATCATAAAGGAATGTATGTTTATTTTAACAAGGTCTTATTTTTAACTCAAATAAGACGCTCAGGATGAATTAAAGCATGTCTTAGTATATGTTATTGGGCTTGATGTATGAAGGCCTTTTATTCAAAACAAAAACCAAGCTCTTAGCCGGCTTGGTTTATCCAAAGTAGGAATTTGTTATTTTTTTTACGTAATTTTGAGTTTCTTTGAATGGCGGAATTCCACCGTATTTGTCAACGTTTCCTGGACCAGCATTGTACGATGCAAGTGCAAGGGAAACATCATTGTTATATTTAGTCATCATCTGTTTTAAATATTTCGTACCGCCTTCAACATTTTGAGCCGCGTCAAATGGGTTTGAAACACCTAGCGAACGAGCGGTAGCGGGCATTAATTGCATTAAACCCATTGCACCGGCATGACTTTTCGCAGTAGGGTTAAAATTCGACTCTTGCTGAATCACCGAACGAATGAGCTTTTCGTCAATTCTGTATTTACGAGCAGCCTCTGCGATGACGTCATCAATTTTTCCGCCTTTAATTGGAACAGCGTCAGGATTTGCCTTTGGGACTAGCGCAGTAGACATTGTACTTGGAAAAACAGGTAAGGAAGTTGGGTTAAAGGTCTTGTTAATAGAGCCTTTCTCAGATGGCTGAGCAAATGATGCTAGTAGCTCTTGGAAGTTTTCCATTAAATCTGTTGATGTTGAACTGCTTTGGTTGCCTTGTCCTGAAAAGTTTCGAAGGGCTTGTAGTTCTAACATAGCCTTAAATTGATCAATTTTCATAGATGATATATTCAGCTCTTTTCCGAGTGATATTTTTGATCGTAGAATCTGCGAATTTTATTTTTAGTCGGTCGAATAGGTATGCTCAACTCTTTCAAAATTTTTAGAAAGGCTTGCTTCCCTGCTTCTTCCTCTTTTACTTCAAACTCAACTTCATAGTCCTCTACTGATAAATATCGGCTATGATCGAGGACGATTAAGCCTTCTTCGACTTTCTTTTCTGCTCGATCTGTTACAAGAGATCCAAAATAGGTTAATTGGTCAGGTGCAATTCCGAGGCTAACGAGTTGGTCTTTAACGGGTCCATCTAGAATTAAGCCTGTTTTCATCATGTATTTAGCTTCTTCATTTGAAAGGAATTGGTGAGTCTCTAATAAGCCAATGTCTGCAGGTTCTTTTAAAGTTAGTACATAATTGTCTTGTTTTTGTCTAATTCGTAGAGCTGCACCATGATTTTTTAATGAGAAGAGTGGTGTATCAAAGTAATGATTTTCCTGTAATGAAAAGTCACTATTGTGTAAGGTAAAGTGTGTCTTTAATTGGATAAATTCCTCTTTTGTAAGGATATTTTTAAATTCAATTTCGATTTCCTGTGACATTTTTCGAATCCTTTCTAATCGCGAAACTTGCTTCTTACGTTTAAATCTATTATCTCTTGAATATCATGATATCGCAATGTTATCATGTAGTCTTTTTCTATGGTAAAATAATCTTTGAAATGTGAATTGGAAGGAGATTTAGGATGGTAAAGAGAATTGAAATAACAGAAGCAATGTTGAAAGAGCAAAAGTTAGTATTACATACGCAGGATTTCTTAGTTGATGAAAAGGAACTTCAAGCGCGAGGTCAAATGCTAGTGGATTCAAATTCTCTAGCATTTATATATATTTTAGAAAATAACGATGAGTTTGTGTATGTAAGCCTCCCTCATACCATTTGGCCTTCATTAAATGAAGCTAGAATAAGCAATTGTGAAATTGCGCTACTAGTAAATGAAAAGGAACTTATTTTAGTTGATTTACTAACAGAGCTTTCATACCTTCTTGAAAACATACAAGGAAATGCAAATTATGGCGAACAAATGGAAGAAAAGGTTGTTGAGTTGTTTCAATTAGATAAATAGAAAACCAGTGTTCGAAGTAGGTAGGAGTGTGCAGGACCACTAAGAAAGGTGAATGCTCGTACATCCCCAGGCTACGTGCAGTTTCATACAGTTGAAAAGGGGGATTTGGTAAGGCATGAACGACAGACAATGGGATCTATTTTTGGCTCCTTATATCCAAGCAATCGAAGAGTTAAAGGTAAAATTAAGAGGAATACGCTCACAATATGAACTTGAACATTCAAATTCCCCAATTGAATTTGTGACAGGTCGAGTGAAGCCGATCGCAAGCATTCTACATAAAGCTAAACGCAAGGATATACCGATGGGAGAACTAGAAGAAAAAATTCAAGACATCGCTGGGATTCGCATGATGTGTCAGTTTGTTGATGATATTCGAGTGGTCGCTCAAATGCTTCGAAACCGTCATGACTTGGAAATCGTTGAAGAAAGAGATTACATCACAAGTCAAAAAGAAAGTGGCTACCGCTCTTATCATATGGTTGCTGAATATCCAGTTCAAACCGTTTCAGGAAAAAAGAAAATCCTCGTTGAAATCCAGATTCGTACATTAGCAATGAACTTTTGGGCAACAATCGAGCATTCAATTAACTATAAATACAGTGGCAATATTCCTGAAAATATCAAAACTAGATTAAAGCGTGCAGCTGAAGCGGCTTATTCACTCGATGGGGAGATGTCCCTAATTCGCGAAGAAATACAAGAAGCGCAAGCGATTTTCTCAAGAAAAACAGACTCGAAGGAAGAATCTGATTAACAAAAGCGCAAGCGCCTTGTTCAGCCCCTCGAGCTGGATGTGGAAACGCACCCTTCGATAGAAAACAATAATATTTTTAAAACATTAATAAAAAGGGGAGTGGTGTTATGAAATTTGCAATTTCATCAAAAGGCGACCCAGTTTCAAATACACTTATGCAAAAAATGAAATCGTATTTGATTGATTTTCAGTTAGAATATAACGAGGATCAACCAGATATCGTGATATCTGTAGGTGGAGATGGGACACTATTATATGCTTTTCATCGATATCGGAGCAGATTAGATAAAACCGCTTTTATTGGGGTGCATACAGGGCATTTAGGATTTTATGCAGATTGGGTACCCGACGAAATCGAAAAACTCGTGATTGCCATCGCAAAAACACCTTACCAAGTGGTCGAATATCCAATTTTAGAGGTGATTATTCGACATAACGATGGTGGAAGAGAGGCTCGATATTTAGCTTTAAATGAATGTACCGTGAAAGCTATTGAGAACTCGCTCGTAATGGATGTGGAAATAAAAGGACAATCCTTCGAAACCTTCCGTGGAGATGGACTTTGCATTTCAACCCCATCTGGCAGTACAGCCTACAATAAAGCACTTGGGGGTGCCATTTTACATCCTTCTATACGAGCGGTCCAGCTTGCTGAAATGGCTTCAATTAACAATCGAGTGTTCAGAACGATAGGCTCACCACTCATTTTACCCGAACATCATACGTGTTTATTAAAGCCTGTTAACGACGTTGATTTTCAAATCACAATTGACCACCTGACATTACTGCATAAAGACGTGAAGTCGATTCAATGTCGTGTTGCCAAAGAAAATGTGCGTTTTGCAAGATTTAAGCCATTTCCGTTTTGGAAAAGAGTCCGTGACTCCTTTGTAGGAGATTCGAGTAGGTAGTTACGATAGAAGGGGTATAACACTTGAAAGCATTTCAACTTCAATGGAAGATTGCTGAGCAGGATGAAGGTAAGTTTTTACGTGATTATTTAAAAGAAAAGCAAATTTCAAAACGAGCGTTAACTGCTATTAAGTTTAGCGGTGGAGATTTATTTGTTAACAATCAGAGAGTGACAGTGCGCTATACGCTAAAAAAAGACGATGAGCTTACAGTGCTTTTCCCTATGGAAGAACGCGGGCGTGGGCTGACGGCAGAAGAGGTATTCTTTGAAATTGCTTATGAGGATGATCATTGTCTCGTAATTAATAAGCCAGCCTATTTACCGTCGATTCCTTCACGTGAGCATCAAACTGGAACCTTATCACATGGTCTTATTTTTCATTATGACAAAAAGAAAATTCCTTCAACGATTCATATTGTGAATCGTTTAGATAAAGACACATCTGGTTTGATGTTAGTCGCAAAACACCGATTTGCTCATAATTTGTTTTCACTACAGCAAAAAGAGAAGAAGATCAAACGAGTATATGAAGCGGTTGTTCATGGTGTACTTCCTTTAGAAAAAGGGGAAATCTCAGAACCAATTGGCAGAAAAGAAACAAGCATTATTGAGAGGGAAGTTCGCTCAGATGGCCAGCTTGCGATTACTCATTATCAGGTGTTAGATAATTTCGAGAAAAAAACACATGTACAACTCACCTTAGATACAGGAAGAACCCATCAAATACGCGTACATCTTTCACATATTGGACATCCTTTATGTGGCGATACTCTTTATGGTGGAACAAAAGAAGATATTAGCAGGCAAGCACTACATAGCAAAAGCTTAAGCTTTTATCATCCCTTCTTAGAAAGGGAAATGACGTTCAGTGCTAAACTTCCTGAGGATATGAGGGCTTTGTTAAAATGAAATAGATTTTGATGAAGTAGGTGACTCTAAAGTTTGAGTCACCTACTCTTTTATTTCTGTTAGGACATTACAAAATTCTTGTACTGTGGGTAGCGTTTCTGCATCCAGCTCCAGCGCCTAGCTCCTCGAGGTCATAAGTCAATTCTAAATTGAAGGCAAAGAACGCCTTCTATTTAGAATCGCCTTATGCTTGTCGGGGCTGTTCAAGGCGCTTGCGCTTTTGATTCTCTAAATCGTGTTTCTTCATAGGGCATGGTTGAAGCGACAGAAACCATTTCACCTTTTGGGTACCGATAAGCCGTAAGCTTACCACCAAAGACCGCTCCTGTATCAATGTTTACAGTATTCTTAACAATTCTGGGCTCTGTAACAGGTGTATGTCCATAAATAACGAGCGGCTTACCTTGATATTGTTTTGCCCAATCCAATCGCTCAGGAGTTCCATCTGGATTTGTTTTACCGGTAATATCTCCGTACAATACAAACTTTTTGACTCTTTTATGATTTTTGCCAATAAGATCCTCTCGAATGCCAGCATGTGCAACCACTAATCTTTTATTGTCGAGTACTTGATAGAGTGGTGCTTGTTCGTAAAGCCACCTAAACGACTCGCTAACTTTTTTCTGCTCAGAAGAAGAGAGTGCTTGATATTCCGCAACGGTTGTTTCAAGTCCATGTGAAACTTGAACTTTATTTCCTAAAAAGTACCGATACAATTTATTGCAGTGATTTCCAGGTGAGTAATAGCCTTTTTCTTCTTGGATGAGCTTGACAACAACCTTAATAACCTGAATAGATTGTGGTCCCCGATCCGTTAAATCCCCGACAAAAGATAGCTTGTGTCCATCAGGATGAACAGGTAAGCAAGTCTCCCATGAATACCCTAACTCACTAGTTAATCGATACAACTCATCATAGCATCCGTGAACATCTCCAATCACATCAACCTTCATAATTACCACGTGCCTTTGCTTGTTAATTTGTCTCCTCAAGTTGTTTACATAAATGTTTGAGCAAACTGGCGACTTTAATTGATAGACGGCGCTGATGAATGGTATCGGCGCCGCCATTGATTGTATATTGACCACAACGATTGATATATTTGCGACTTTGATCGATATATCGTCTACATTTCTGTTACCATTCTAATCATTAACCTAACTGGACAAAAAACTACTGATTTGTCGCACCTGGTTGGCTAGTTTGGCGAATGTGGTCTGTTTCATAGTTATTTGCACGAGCCTTTTCAACTTTATCATTAAGCAATGCCTTTTGGTCAACTTGTGGTGATGGTGTTTGGTCTTTTTTCGTCATGATTTAGTTCCTCCTTAGATAATAACATCTTTGTTAGTTTGCTTTAACAAGGATGTTTTTATTTGCGCTTAGAGATCACTTTATTTCGTATGCCTTTTCTAAACAAAAAAACGCCCGTAAACGGACGTCTTAATCAAACATATACTTCCTTGTTCTTGACCTAACATTCAGGACAATTCCTATTGCAACCATATAGGTAGCAAGTGAACTACCTCCATAGCTAACAAATGGAAGCGGCAGACCTGTAATAGGTAACAATCCGACTGTCATTCCAACATTCTGGAATACTTGAAAGGTAATCATTCCGATGACACCGGCACATAAGTAACTTCCGAAAGGATCATTGCTTTCTAAGGCAATGTGAATCATTCTGTAGATAAGTAAGAAAAATAAAGATATTACGATACTTCCGCCTAAAAAACCAAATTGCTCAGAAATAATCGCGAAGATAAAGTCAGTGTGGCCTTCAGGTAAATAGACTTCTAAGTTTTGGAAACCTTTTCCGAATAATTCGCCAGAGCCAATAGCTAGTAAGGATTTAATGAGCTGGAATCCTTGTTCACTAGAATACTCATAAGGATTAAGCCAGCCATAAAAACGATTAAGCTGATATTCTTGCAGAATGTGATCGTTAAAGAATTTAGGAAATCGGAAATAGATAAATACTAATGTAGTTACAGCCAGTAATGCTGTTAATACAAAGGTTAAAAGAATTTTCCATTTTACCCCTGAAACGAGGACTAAGGCTACGATAATTGAACAAAAAACCATTGTCATTCCCATATCTGGTTGAAGCGCTAATAACAAAATTGGTGGTGCAGATGTCGCAGCAATTTTCCCTAACAATAAGAAGTCATCTTGTACTGAATTATTTGGGTATTTCTCTCGGTGGTCTGTAATAATTTTACTTAGAACAATAATCATGAAAATTTTCATCAATTCTGAAGGTTGAAAACTAATTCCACCAGGAAGTGAGTACCAACTTTTTGCACCTTTTGTAATTGGAGCAATGGATTCCGGTGCAATTTTCACTCCAATTAATAGGAGCATGCCAAACCCGTATAAATACCAAGATAGCTGCTTAAAGCGATCAAAATCAATAACCATCGTACAGATCACGGCAATAATTCCAATCACATACCATTGAAGCTGCTGTGCAACAAAGTTTATACTTTGTAATTTTTCGGGTAGAGTAGCTTGTGCACTATATATGGCAATTGCACTTACAATCGCCATTAAAAACATGATAAAAATCAGTGTATAATCGAGTTGTTGTTGTGGGGATTTATCTGTAGTCATTGCGGATCCCTTTCTATCTTTAAACTTGAATAAACTAATATTCCATTTTTATTTATGAGATAATGGAATATGTTGAACTGGGATTCCGTTTCTGAATCCAGCTCCAGCGCCTAGACCCTCGAGGTCATAAGACGATTATAAATTGAAGGAAACAACGCCTTCTATTTATAATCGTCTTATGCTTGTCGGGTCTGAACAAGGCGCTTGCGCTTTTTTACTACCGTAAATAATCTTAGCGAATTTTTATGAATTTGCAAATGATCCATTTGGATTACTGTGTGACATGGTGAATTTTTTATGAATAAAACCATTTTGAGATGGTAAAATGTATACACTAACTAACGATTACACGAATAATAAAGTAAAGTTCTTCTAGCGAACATTTTACACTACATACCTTAAAGATGTAAGAGATAATTATTGTCACCTGAGAAGGGAGGATCCTAAAATGTCAGACGAAAGAGAAAAAGTGGAGCTTGAGGAAGAGGTATTAATTGCTGCGCTTATAAACAAAGATATCGATGCATTTCGTTCAATCTTTCTTGAGCAACATCCTTATGACCAGGCAAAGTTTTTTGTTAAGCTGGAACAGGATGCGAGAACGTCGATTTATCATTTTTTATCATCAGAAGAAATGGCAACGCTTTTTGAAAACATCGAGGACGAAGATGATCAGTATGTAACGTACATGTCTGAAATGGATCCTACATTTGCAGCAGATATGCTTGCCCACATGTATGCGGATGACGCGGTTGATGTTTTAAATGAGCTTGAAAAAGACCAAGTCGCAAGTTTCCTGACGATCATGGACGATGATGCTGCAGAGGAAATTCGCGAATTGCTTCATTATGAAGAATATACAGCTGGTAGTATTATGACCACTGAGTATATTTCGATCCATGCTCATCAAACCGTTCGTTCTGCGATGCAAATTTTGAAAAAAGAAGCACCTAATGCTGAAACCATTTACTATGTCTATGTAATAGATGAAAGCAAAAAGCTCGTTGGCGTTGTTTCGCTAAGAGATTTAATCATCTCTAACGATGACACGATGATCACTGAAATTATGAATGAGCGTGTTTATTCTGTTAGTGTCGCTGAGGATCAAGAAGAAGTGGCGCGGAAGATGAAGGATTATAACTTCCTAGCCGTTCCAGTTGTTGATTTTCAGGAACATTTACTTGGAATTATTACGGTGGATGATATTGTCGATGTTATTGATGAAGAAGCAAGTGATGATTATTCTAAATTTGCGGCTATTTCGGATGTTGATTCTAGTGACCGTGGCTCTTTTTCGGCAGCAAAGAAGAGACTTCCTTGGCTGATTATTTTATTATTTCTTGGTATGATGACCGCGAGTTTAATTGGTCGATTTGAGGAGACCCTCGATCAGGTGGCAATTTTAGCTGTGTTTATCCCGTTAATTGCCGGAATGGCAGGGAATACTGGAACACAGGCACTTGCTGTTGCGATCCGTCGTATTGCCATTGGAGACTCCGCAGATGAAAGTAAGTGGAAAATGATTGCGACAGAGGCGGGAACAGGCCTAATTACAGGGACAATTTGTGGCGTCGTAGTAACCTTTGTGGTGTTTTTTTGGCATAATAATTTCATTCTCGGTCTTTTAGTCGGAATATCTATTTTGGCAACATTAATTGTAGCAACAATTGCAGGTGCGTTTATTCCGCTTATTATGCATCGATTAAAAGTTGATCCAGCAGTGGCATCAGGACCTTTTATTACAACGATTAATGACATTTTAAGTATTTTAATTTATTTAGGAATGGCCACAATGTTTATGAAGTATTTGCTGTAGTTAAAAATAAGGAGGGTTTCCATGCACGGTGCATCTGTTACATCATTAGTAATCGTTATTCTTATCGCATTTATAACCCCTATTATTTTACATAGATTGAAACTAAACTTTATGCCGGTCGTTGTTGCTGAAATTATCATGGGAATTATAATTGGTCAAAGTGGTTTTAATCTAGTTGAGCAAGATATGTGGCTAGAAACGCTCTCAATGTTGGGCTTTATTTTTCTTATGTTTTTAAGTGGGCTTGAAATTGATTTCACAGTATTTGCAAGCGGGAAGAAAAAAGAAAAGCTACCGTCTGGAAAAGACGTTCCAAACACCTTTTTCGTTTCTTCCGTCATCTTTCTTGGGATTTTCATTCTTTCATTGGCATTGTCCTATCTATTTGTCTTACTTGGATTTATAGAAAACGCATTTTTAATGACCCTAATTATTTCGACCATTTCACTGGGAGTCGTCGTCCCAACTTTAAAAGATGCTCAAATTATGAAATCGAACATTGGGCAGATTATTTTACTAGTTGCAGTAATTGCTGATTTAGTGACGATGATTTTACTCGCTTTTTTTGCTTCGATTTATGGTGAAGGAACTAACATGTGGTTATTATTAATTCTGTTTGCAGCCGGAATCGTTTTATATTTCGTAGGTAAAGGCTTTAAAAATCGTTCGTTTATTGAAACGATGTCTAAAGGTACCGTTCAAATTGGAACGCGAGCTGTTTTTACGTTAATTATTTTATTAGTAGCAATTTCTGAAACAATTGGTGCAGAAAGCATTCTTGGTGCCTTTCTGGCAGGAGTATTGGTGTCACTGCTGTCACCAAATAAAGAGATGGTTCAAAAGCTTGATTCTTTTGGATATGGGTTTCTAATTCCGATTTTCTTTGTAATGGTTGGTGTTGAGTTAGACATATGGGCACTTTTTAAAGATCCACAAATCGTGATATTAATACCGTTATTGTTTATCGCATTGCTTATTTCCAAAATTGTTCCTATTCTTTTCTTAAAGCGTTATTACGATTTAAAAACAACACTCGCAGCAGGCTTTTTATTAACATCAACTTTATCGCTCGTCATTGCAGCGGCAACAATTGGAGAACGGATGGAAGTGATTACATCCGAAATGTCTGGAGCACTGATTCTCGTCGCAGTGATAACCAGTATTGTGACACCAATTTTCTTTAAAAAGCTTTTTCCAAAACAAGTGTCAACTCGACCTAAATTAAACGTAGCATTCATCGGTGCGAATCAAATAACACTGCCAGTTACACGTGAGTTAAGTGCCAAGCTGTATGATACCACTCTATTTCACACACAGCAGGACAAGATTGATAAGCAAATCGCAGAATCACTATTCAAAATCATTGAAATTGACAACTTCGATTTTGAAACGTTGAAGGAGCAGAATGTTTTCGATGTAGATATTCTTGTTGTAGCAACAGGTGATGAAGAGCGAAACGCTGAAATAGCTCTTTTTGCAAAGCAACTAGAGGTCGAGCGTGTGATTGCAACTGTATCCTCACCAGAGCTAGATGAAAAAATGAGGGAGCACGAAATTGATGTGTTCTCGGTTCTTCTTTCAACCAAAACGTTGCTTCGCGCATTAATTGAAGCACCAAGTGTGATGAGTATTCTCACCAATCAAGAAACTTCACTTTTTCAAATTAATATGAACACTACTAAATACGACGGCATTCATTTACGAAAGTTTCCGTTCACTGGAGATGTCATTTTTGTTCGTATTTTTAGAGGGAAAGATTCGATTGTGCCACATGGAGATACGGAGCTCCGAACTGGAGATCGGTTAATTGTTACAGGTTCAAAGGAATATGTAGATGAGTTAAAGCGCGAGTTAGAACTAAACTAAAAATTAAAAAATCTTTTTACTTGAAAGATAAACTACGTTTGGTATGATGGAGTATATAAAGTTCTTTTATTAAAAATTATCAACTAAAATATGCGATACTGCTAGGGGAGCCCTTATGAGAAGGGCTGAGATTAGAGTGTGCCCTCTAAAAACCCTTGGAACCTGATCTGGTTGAACGCCAGCGTAGGGAAGTGGGTACTTGAGTGCAAAAGTTAAATCTTCCTTGCATACAATACCACTTTCCTATCTCTGGAGAGTGGTTTTTTTGTATTTTTAAAACTAGGGAGGTAATTAAATGTCTTTTTCACAAGAATGTAGAATGTATTCAAACAAGTGGTGGGAAGCAAGCTTTAAACATCCGTTTGTAACAGGAATTGGTGATGGGAGCTTACCGACTGAAAACTTCCGCTATTATGTGTTACAGGATTCTTATTATTTAGCACAATTTGCAAAGGTTCAATCATTTGCAGCAGGCCTTTCAGAGGAATTACATACAACCTATCGAATGGCTGTTCATGCTCAAGGTACATATGAAGCAGAGCTTGGTCTCCACCAGAAGTTTTCAGAGATGCTGCAGATTACCGATGATGACCGGTTAACATTTAAGGCAGCACCAACAGCGTATGCCTATACATCACACTTATACCGAGCAGTTATGACCGGACAACTGGGAGATATCATCGCGGCCATCTTACCATGTTATTGGCTATATCTCGAAGTGGGAGAATTTTTAAAAGAATGTCAGCCAAAAGAGCCCGTTTATCAGCAATGGATTGCTGCATACAACGGAGAATGGTTTAAAGAGTTAGTAGATGAGCAGATTCGGAGATTAGATGAATTAGCAGAAAAAGCAACCCCTGAGCAGCGCGAACGAATGAAAGAGCAATTCTTGATTAGTAGCTATTATGAATACTATTTCTGGGAAATGGCCTATAGTCTCGAAGGATGGAATGAAAAACCTGCAGTTATTAGTAGTAGGTGAGTACAATAAATATTCATATTGTAACAGATGGAAAAAAAGACGTAAAACAACTGATACACATTCTAACCGCGATACACACTGAAGTAGAAACCATCCAAATTAGAGAAAAAACAAAAACAGCTGCTGAGCTAATCGGGCTTGTAAACGGTTTAGTTAAAGAAGGTGTCCCAAAGAATAAGCTAATCATTAACGACCGAGTCGATGTAGCTTTGTTGTGTGAGATACCAACTGTCCATTTACCAGGTCATAGCTTTGCGGTTGATCAGTTGAAAGCACACTTTCCGCATTTAAGAGTGGGTTGTTCGGTTCATACTTTAGTAGAAGCGAAAAAGGCAGAAGACCAAGGTGCAGATTACCTTATTTTTGGTCACGTATTCCAAACAACTTCTAAAGCAAACCTTCCGGCTAGGGGGATCGGGCAGCTTGATAAGATTTGTAGATCAACTGACATTCCGGTTATCGCAATCGGTGGGGTTAGCCCGTCTACAATTTCACATCTAAAAAAAGTCAAACCACATGGCTGTGCGGTTATGTCCTATGTTTTAGATCATCAGAATCCTCTCGAAGCTGTACGAGAAATAAAACGAAACATACAGGAGGGGTACGATGAAACGTCACTTTGATGTAGCAATTGTAGGAGGAGGTATTATTGGCTCCTCCATTGCCTATTATCTTGCAAAAGAAGGAATTTCGGTTCTTATGCTCGAACGTGACAAAGTAGCAAGTGGAGCAACAAGTGCGGCTGCTGGGATGCTAGGAGCACAAGCGGAGTTAGAAGAGAACGATGCTTTTTTTCGATTTGCAAAAGAAAGTCAAACACAATACGTTTCTTTGAATGAGGAATTACGCAAACACTCAGGCGTTGACATTCAGCTTGTGAACAATGGGATGTATAAAGTAGCCTTAACTGACAATGAAGCAGTTTCTTTAAAGCAAATGGCTGCTGCCTCTATAGAAATGGATTGGCATTCACGAGATGAAGTTAACTTTCTAGAACCTCATATCGCTAATAATATTAAAGGAGGCCTCCATATACCTAGTGATGGTCACGTCTCCCCAATTCATCTATGTACGGCTTTTTCAAAATCAGCTAGCTTACTTGGAGCAAGTTTATTAGAACATACATCGGTTCATGCTGTGGAAAGAAACAGTCCTAGTGATTACACAGTAAAAACATCTGCAGGAGATTTCCATTGTCAATCTGTGGTAATAACAAATGGGACGTGGAGTGGGTATTTTTTAAACCAATTGGGGCTAGACAATGACATCGTCCCAGTAAAAGGAGAATGTTTGTCGGTTACAAGCCGTGAAGTGTATTTAAGTTCGACGATCTTTCATAACCACTGCTATGTCGTTCCAAAAGGAGATGGACGATTTGTTGTTGGAGCGACGATGGTACCTGACGATTGGAGTATGCAACCAACAGTAGGTGGAATACATTCATTAATTGAGAAAATCAGACCTGTTTTCCCTAAAATTGATAGCTGTAATTTTCAAGAATCATGGGCAGGTTTAAGACCACAAACTCGTGATGGTCGGCCGTATATTGGTAGGCATCCGAGTGATGAAAACCTTTATTTTGCAACGGGACATTATCGAAATGGAATTTTGTTAGCTCCACAAACCGGGATTTTGATTCGCGATCTCATCATGAAAAAAAGGATAAAGTCTGAATACATAGAGGCATTCCGTGTAGATCGACTTCTTGAGGTGAAAGCATGAATATTAGAGTAAACGGGGAAAAAATTGAATTAAGTTCAACTGTAAAGGTAATCGAAGACTTGCTGGTATTTTTTGAACTACAAGAACGATTAGTCATTGTTGAACAAAACAGAGAAATTGTTACAAAAGAAGAATATCAATCGACGAAGCTTGGTGACGGTGATGAAATTGAGCTTGTTCATTTTGTTGGAGGAGGATAATGAGTATGTTAAAAATTGCAGACAAAACGTTTCAATCACGACTTTTATTAGGAACAGGTAAATACCCAACATTTGAAATTCAAAAAGAGGCTGTTAATCAATCTGAGTCAGAAATTTTAACATTTTCTGTCCGAAGAATGAATGTATTTGAGTCTTCACAGCCTAATTTTCTAGAGCAATTAGATCTTTCTAAGTATACTTTACTACCGAATACAGCGGGTGCAAGCACAGCAGAGGAAGCGGTTCGGGTTGCAAGGCTTGCCAAAGCATCAGGGTTGTGCGATATGATAAAGGTTGAAGTAATTGGGTGTAGTAAGACGTTATTACCTGATCCAGTTGAAACACTTAAAGCAAGTGAGATGTTGCTTGAGGAAGGATTCATCGTGTTACCTTATACGTCAGATGATGTTGTTCTGGCTCGTAAATTAGAGGAACTTGGAGTTCATGCCATTATGCCTGGTGCATCACCGATCGGCTCAGGTCAAGGAATTATCAATGAGACGAATCTGAGGTTTATTATTGAGCAAGCTAAAGTGCCCGTTATTGTCGATGCAGGAATTGGATCACCTGCTGATGCAGCATTTGCAATGGAATTAGGTGCTGATGGTGTCTTATTAAATACTGCGGTGGCATCTGCAAAAGATCCTGTGAAAATGGCTATTGCGATGAAACTTGCGATTCTATCGGGTAGACTAGGATATGAAGCGGGAAGAATTCCTAAAAAACAATATGCGACTGCGAGTAGTCCAATCGAGGGAATGATCACTAGTTAATGGAACGGTACTCACGACAAACGCTATTTTCGCCAATCGGAGAAACAGGTCAAGAAAAATTACGAAACAAACATGTATTTGTCTTAGGAGCTGGTGCACTTGGGACTGCGAATGCAGAAATGCTTGTAAGAGCAGGTGTAGGGGAGCTAACAATCGTCGATCGCGATTACGTTGAATGGAGTAATCTGCAAAGGCAGCAACTTTATATTGAACAGGATGCAAAGGATCGAATTCCAAAAGCAATTGCTGCAAAAAAACGTTTAACTGAAATTAATTCAGAAGTGAAAATAAATGCTTATATAGAGGATGTTACCGCAGCGAATATCGAGTCATGGCTTAAAGGTGTTTCTGTGCTAATTGATGCAACCGATAATTTTGAAACACGTCTGCTCATGAATGATGCAGCACTGAAGCACCGTATTCCTTGGATTTACGGAGGATGTGTTGGAAGCTATGGTCTATCTTTTACGATTATTCCAAACAAAACGCCATGCTTACACTGTCTACTTAAACATCTGCCATTTGATGGGATGACCTGTGATACTGTGGGAGTGATCTCACCAGCAATTACAATGGTCTCAGCACATCAAACAACAGAAGCACTCAAGTTGTTAGTTGAAGATGAGAAAAATGTCCGTAGCAAATTAGTTTCATTTGATTTATGGAAGAATCAGTATTCATCAATCAATATGGAACGTTTAAAAAATGACGAATGCCCATCCTGCGGCACATCTCCAATTTATCCATACTTAACGGCTGAAAAATCAACAAAAGCTGCTGTATTATGTGGAAGAGATACGGTTCAGCTTCGCCCTGCGGAAGGACAATCAATCACACTTAAACGAATTGCAGAACGGGTAAAACCACTTGCTGATTCATATCTAGAAAATCCATTTCTACTTTCGTTTACAGTGGGAAGTCATCGAATTGTTCTATTCCAAGACGGACGTGCCCTTATTCATGGAACAAAGGATATAAAAGAAGCAAAAACGATTTATCATCGATATATTGGATAGAATGTTGTAAAGGGTGGGAGTTTTATTGCCATCATATAGCACATTTAAAAAAAGGGTGCTATAATTATAACCAGGTACTAATAACATGTATTAACTTTAGGAGGATTTCCATGAATTTATCACTTGATGGTCGGAATATCGTGGTAATGGGTGTTGCGAACAAGCGAAGCATTGCTTGGGGAATTGCGCGTTCACTTCATGAAGCGGGTGCGCGTCTTATTTTTACATATGCAGGAGAACGTTTAGAAAAGTCAGTTCGTGATTTAGCTGAAAGCTTGGATCGCTCTGATTCACTTGTGTTACCGTGTGATGTGACAAATGATGCTGAAATCAAAGACTGCTTTGCGAAAATTAAAGATGAAGTGGGCGTTGTTCACGGTGTCGCACATTGTATCGCGTTTGCAAACAAGGAAGAGCTACAAGGTGATTACTTAAATACAACAAGAGAAGGATTTATGCTTGCGCATAACATCAGTTCTTACTCGTTAACAGCTGTTGCGAAAGAAGCTCGTGGATTGATGACTGAGGGTGGCAGTATTGTCACATTAACATATCTAGGTGGAGAGCGTGTCCTTACAAATTATAATGTAATGGGTGTTGCAAAAGCTTCATTAGATGCAAGCGTTCGCTATTTGGCAAGCGACCTTGGAAAAGATGGAATCCGAGTAAACTCCATTTCAGCTGGACCAATTCGTACTCTTTCTGCTAAGGGAATTAGTGACTTTAACTCGATTTTAAAGCAAATTGAAGAGCGTGCACCATTGCGCCGCGTGACTACTCCAGAAGAAGTTGGCGATACAGCCTTGTTCTTGTTCAGTGATCTTTCAAGAGGAATGACTGGTGAGAATTTACATGTGGATTCTGGTTATCATATTTTAGCTTAGTGATTTAGGATAAGCGTTTTGACTATCTATTGAAAGAGGGTGACTCAACTGAGCCACCCTCTTTCTTAGTCTTTAAATAGTTCTCTTGCCATTTTTCTTCTTATAACTGATCCGTTTTCAACTTCAACTAATTGTTTTACTTTCATCAAATGCACATTCTCTTGCCATTTTTTCAAGCGTATATAATAGTCCCTCATTTTCAGCAAAGGGGAACAAATGGGACGGAGAATGAAAATAACTATCGACTAAACCTCTTGATAAGGCCTCGTAACCAAAAATTCGAGCATTTTTAAAATGAACAATTGGTTGAAAATGGATCGTAAGTCTTTTATCTTTAAGGATTATATTAAATTCTTCCTTTAAAGAAGACAGATCATCGCGGTTAGTTGTTCTGACAATGTTCATAACTTTTTCTCCTTCTTTTTCAAACACAACCACCATAAATTCTTCATAATTCGACAATATCAAGAATTTATTAACCCCAGGTAAACTGTAAAGATTACTTCTCTTTTTTGTCCTTTTTCTTACTAAGTTGATGGGGACTGGCACCACACAGCAAATTATAGGCACATTACATAGTTAGCGTGCATAAAATGAGGTGAGGACATTATTTTCATACGGAGGTAAGCAAATGAGTATTAAGCAGAAGGTGAATTATAAGACCACCCCTCTTATGTATATTGTGCAGCCTGAATATCAAGATGTCCGTGTTCATATGCAGACATTGGTAGTAAAAAAAGCTAAACAGATAGAAAAAGAAAAAGTAGTGGAAGTAAGTCAAGTAAAGGTTGAGGAGGAAATTAAAAAAAAACAAATCCATTCTGAAAACTCCCAAGTAACAGAAAAAGAATCTTCTCAAGAACCACCTCAAGCAATGCAACAAGAGGTTGAACAAGCAGCAAATGAAGAAAAAGTTGAAGAAGCTTTAGAAAAGCAAAAACCACAGCGTAAAACGCGAAAGTCAATTTCACAAATGAGTATTCAGGAGAAGGTAGAATTCTTCACGACAGTACCGAAAAGTATGCCAAGAACGTTATGTCAAATAGAAACAAATAATGAAACATACAGAGGCGTTATTATGACGGAAGTAGATGGAATCGTGACAATCCGTACGCTAACAAACACACAACCAATAGACTTACCATTGGATGAAATTAAGGCAATTAATTTACTTGGATTTTAACTTATGCGAATCCATTTCGTTTTATTTAAACATGTAACAATGAAAAAGGAATGACCTATATATATGAACTGTATAAATACACCTGGCTCATTCTGATTTTAAAACTAGGTTAGGATCTTTTAATATTGTAGGTAAATGGATTAGGAGGCCTCTGGTTCAATAAATGATTACAATGAACCTAAACTTTAAGTCTTCGAACTGAATGCTTTACAATTGAAACTTGTCTTTGTTTACGGTCTTGGTGATCGATACCGAGACCAATACGGTCATTGACACGATTCTAGTAGGGGACAGTTCTTTGAGTGTAGCGATTGGCAAGGTTTGTCGAGAGTGAATGCTGCTAGTTGAATATAAGATCAAATAAAAATGAGAAAGATTGCTCCATGATGGATCAATCTTTTTTTGCTTCTCAAAGCAACGATTTTAAACAGCTGCTAATTTTCTTTTCTTATTGAACTGAAATGAACGAAACTTTCTACCCACCACCCAAATGTTTTTAATAGGTGTTTTTTTCAGCGACGAATAGTGTTATCCCGTGTCCAACTTATAAATCAGAAAATTTAAATTTTCCATAGCTTACTTACAATCTACTTAAGCAACATTTGATTTCTTTACTTATTTTAAACAGCTGATTAAAACATAACATCGTTGATAAGAGAATCGTAATGTGCCAAACCTGGTTCTTCTGCATAAGGATATAGGGTAGAAATTATTAAAGAGGAGTGTCTAATTTTGAAAGGAATCATCCTTGCAGGAGGAATGGGTACGAGGCTTAAACCGTTGACTACGATTATAAATAAACATCTGCTTCCAGTGGGTCCTTATCCGATGATTTACTGGCCAATTATAAAGTTAAAAGAAGCGGGTATTACTGATATATTGCTAGTGATAAATGGGGCTGATCAGGAAATGTTTGAAACGCTTCTTGGAGACGGTCAAAATTTTGGCGTTAACTTGTCCTTTATTCATCAAAAAGGACCTAATGGTATTGCGGACGGGATAAGCTTAGGGAAAAGTTTTGTTGGTGAGGAAAAGTTTATTGTTATTCTTGGAGACAATTTATTCGAAGATTCGTTAGCATCTTATATAGAGTCTTTTCGCCTGCAAGAAAAAGGGGCGAAGGTTTTACTTAAACAAGTAAATGATCCGAAACGATACGGAATCGCGGAACTGAATATAGAAAAGAAAATCATAACATCTATTGAGGAAAAGCCGATTCATCCTAAATCTAATTTATGTGTTGTCGGAATATATATGTTTGATTCATCGGTATTTGAATATATCGCTAGTATTGTACCATCGGATAGGGGAGAACTGGAAATTTCAAATGTGAATAATTTGTATATCGAAAATGATCAATTAAGCTATGACTTTTTAAATGGCTGGTGGATTGATGCTGGAACACATGAAGCTCTGCATATTGCTAATTGTTTTTATTACTCCAACAATAAGGAGGAGAATAATGAATAAAAAGGTACTAATAACCGGAGGAGCAGGCTTTATCGGTTCTAATTTTATCCGATACCTCCTGCAAACCAACAACTATGATATTACAAATATTGATGCAATGACATATGCGGGAAATGAGGAAAATGTAAAGATTTTCTCTAGTTATTCAAACTATCGATTTATCAAAGCAGATATCACAAATAATCTTGAATTAGAAAAAGTGTTTCATTGCCATTATGATATGATCATTAATTTTGCAGCAGAAACTCATGTTGACAGAAGCATTCAAAACGCCAGTTCTTTTATTCATACTAATGTAATTGGAACACACAATCTTCTTCAAAAAGTACTTGAAGAAAAATCAGGGAAAATGATCCAAATTTCAACAGATGAGGTTTATGGCTCCATAGGATTAAAGGAGAAATCATTTACTGAAACAACTCCTCTATCACCAAATAATCCTTATTCAGCAAGCAAAGCAAGTGCAGACCTTCTAGTGCGTTCCTTTTATCAAACCTATAAACTTCCTCTAATCATTACTCGCTGTTCCAATAATTACGGACCTTACCAACATCCGGAGAAATTAATCCCAAAAACGATTTATCATGCACTTAATAACCTTGAAATTCCTGTTTACGGCAATGGGTCAAATATAAGAGATTGGCTTTTTGTTGAAGACCATTGCCGAGCCATTCATACAGTCATGGAAAGAGGCATGTCTGGTGAGATTTATAACATTGGCAGCAATAATGAAAGAACGAATTTAGAGGTCGTACAGACCATCCTTAAAATACTCGGTAAAAATGAAAAATTGATTACATTTGTGGAAGACAGGAAAGGGCACGATTATCGATATGCAATAAACTGGAGTAAGCTGAATCATAAGCTGGGCTGGACTCCTTCGATAAGTTTTGAAGCTGGAATACAAAAAACAGTGGAGTGGTATATAGATCATTATCAGTGGGTGGAAAAATCGGTAAAAGCGGGAGATAAAAAATGAAGGTCCTGATTACTGGAGGAAACGGACAGCTTGGAAAAACATTTGAAGCGAATTGGAAGGATAAAGCAGAGGTGCTTGCACTTTCTAAAGAAGCATTAAACGTTACTACTGCTGAATCGGTTTATCAAAGTATTCGGAGTCATAAACCAGACATTGTTATCCATTGTGCTGCTTATACGGCTGTAGACGCCTGCGAAAAAAATGCGCTTACTGCTTTTAAAACCAATGCCCTTGGAGCATTTCATGTCGCTAAAGCCTGTGCAGAAAATCGGGCGGTGCTTGTATACATTAGCACAGATTATGTATTTGACGGAAAGAAGAGTTCGCCTTATGAAGTAACAGACGATACCCAACCGTTAAATATTTATGGTTTAAGCAAGTTGCTTGGAGAAAACCTTGTCCAAAAAACATGCTCAGAAAGCTATATCGTACGTACTTCCTGGCTTTATGGTCATGACGGGAAAAACTTTGTTAAAACAATAAGTAATAAAGCAAAACAAGGAGAGCAATGTAAAGTGATTCAAGACCAGGTTGGATCGCCTACCTACGCAGATGATCTCACTAATGCTGTTTTCCATTTGGTAGGAAAAACATATGGAATTTATCACTTTAGCAATGAAGGAATCTGCAGCTGGCATGAATTTGCAAAAGAAATTTATTTACAAGCGGGCGCAGATCCTGATTTCGTTTTACCAATTTCAACTCAAGAATATAGTGCACCCGCTCGACGACCTAACTATTCTGTTTTATCTACGACCAACTATAAATTTATTACGGGAGAATCGTCGAGGCATTGGAAAGAGGCCCTGAGTGATTTTTTTCGTAAGGAGGGAACCGATGATTAAAGGGGTTCGATTTATTTGTCTAGTTGAACTGGATAGAGTGACTTTCACTTTTAAATTTTTAGAGGGGTGAGAAGGTTTTGAATAAAAACAACTATTTATTTACCTCTGAATCGGTAACAGAGGGACATCCTGATAAAATATGCGATCAAATTTCAGATGCTGTTTTAGATGCGATTTTAGAGAAAGATCCTATGGCAAGAGTTGCTTGTGAAACAGCAGTGACTACAGGGCTCGTCCTGATTATAGGTGAAATCACGACTTCAGCTTTTGTCGATATTCCAAAAGTAGCACGAAATACTATTAAAGAAATCGGCTATAACCAGGGTGAGTATGGTTTTGATAGTCATACTTGTGCTGTTTTAACATCAATCAATGAGCAATCTCCCGATATTGCCATGGGGGTTAACAAAGCTTTGGAGGCTCGAGAAGGCCTAATGGAGGAAGATGATATCGAAGTCATTGGTGCGGGTGACCAAGGATTAATGTTTGGTTTTGCTTGTAATGAAACACCTGAATTAATGCCATTACCCATTTCATTATCCAATCGTTTAGCAAACCGTTTGGCTGAATTACGCAAAAACGGAACTTTGTCTTATCTACGTCCAGATGGAAAAACACAAGTAACCGTTGAATATAATGGACATCACCCTATTCGTGTCGACACAATTGTCATATCGACTCAGCACCATCCGGAAACCACGTTAAAACAAATTAAGGAGGATTTACTACAACATGTGATCACTCCCGTTGTTCCAGCTGGATTATTAGATGAAAATACGAAGTATTTTATTAATCCGACGGGGCGTTTTGTTATTGGAGGACCTCAAGGTGACGCTGGTTTAACAGGACGTAAAATAATTGTAGATACGTACGGGGGATATGCACGCCATGGTGGAGGCGCATTTTCTGGCAAGGATCCAACTAAAGTGGATCGTTCAGCTTCATATGCTGCACGTTATGTAGCAAAAAACATTGTCGCTGCAGGACTCGCAGATAAATGTGAAGTTCAATTGGCGTATGCTATCGGAGTTGCACACCCAGTATCAATAAGGGTGGATACTTTTACTACTGGAAAGGTTAATGAAGACATCTTGGTCCAATTGATCCGCAAACACTTTGATCTTCGACCAGCAGGAATTATAAAGATGTTGGATCTTCGCCGACCAATTTATCGTTCCACTGCTTCATACGGTCATTTTGGACGTAACGATTTAGATGTTACCTGGGAGAAAACAGATAAAGCGGAACTTTTAAGAACTGAAGCACAAGTGGACTAATTTTAAAAGTAGAAGGACAAAAGGAAGACTCTATTTATTAAGATAGGGTTTCCTTGATTGAAAAATGATGTACGCAATTTAAATAATGTCCTTATCGTCCGAAAAGAGAAACAAATTCAATAACTGAAAAGTTTTGTGTACACATAATATGAACAGATGATGTTTAATCAAGTTATCAGCAACTGTCGATTTGGTAAGGAGGCAACAAATTAATGGATTTTAAGCAATATATAACGATTGTACCTAATTGGCCAAATTCTGGAATTATATTTAAAGATATTACGACACTTATGGGTAATGGTGAGGCATATAAAGCAGCAACAGATGAAATCGTCAAATACGCAAAAAAAAAGAAAATTGATATTATTGTAGGTCCTGAAGCACGCGGCTTTATCATTGGCTGTCCGGTTGCTTATGCATTAGGTGTCGGTTTTGCACCTGTTCGTAAAGAAGGAAAACTTCCTCGAGAAGTGATTAAAGTAGACTACAGTTTAGAATATAGTAAAGACGTCTTAACCATGCATAAAGATGCGATTAAACCAGGTCAACGCGTGTTGATTACGGATGACCTTTTAGCAACTGGCGGTACCATTGAAGCAACAATTAAACTTGTGGAGCAGCTTGGCGGTATTGTAGTAAGTACGGCATTCTTAATCGAATTATCCGATTTAAATGGCCGTGAAAAATTAGAAGGCTATGATGTCTTTACATTAATGAAATACTAAAATGGGATATTGCCGATAAGAAAGTTATAAACGGACCGTTAAAGACTACCAATTATATGTTGTTATCCATTCAGCGGTCTTTCCTGCAGTTGATTTATGTGAAAAGGAGATGAGAAAGGTAAAATCAGCAATGATCATAAACTTTAATTGGGAATCATATAATTCGAAAGAACCTAAAATAGAAACATATTCCAAGGAATGCCCAAATGTATGGTTGTCTCGCTTATAAATTAATTGCCATGATTTCGTCCCCGAAGAATTGCTAGTGGTTTTCGGGGATGCGTATATTATACAACTATTTATCCTACATAAAATTTACGGAAAGCTAGAAACATCAAAAATTTTATACCTATATATAAGGCAATATAAAAAAATGAAAAATATCACGTGTTTCAGGAGTATGAGAATAAGCAAAGGATTGGTAAAGCCAAGATCAAACTATCTATTAATAAGGTAGGTGGATAAACAATATGAAAATATTGGTTACAGGTGGGGCAGGTTTTATTGGGAGATGGGTAGTTAAGCAGTTGTTAAACGATGATCACCAAGTATGGGTTTTAGATAATCTATCTAATGGTCTGAAAGAAAATCTTGAAAATCTAAAAAAACATTCTTGTTTTAAGGGATTTATAGAAGGGGATATAAAGGATCAAATATTGTTAGAAACTCTTTTTTTAAACAACTTTGATCTTTGTTACCATCTTGCGGCAAGCATCGATGTACAAGACAGTATTGAGAACCCAAAAGCAACCTTTGAAAATGATACAGTTGGTACGTTTCATATTTTGGAACAATGTAAAAAACACCAAGTTAAATTGGTATTCGTGAGCACGTGTATGGTATATGGACACGCATCATCACCCTATGGGATTAAAGAAATTGATCCTATAAAACCAGTCTCTCCATACGCTGCTGCAAAGATAGCCGCAGAAAATATGGTACTCTCCTATTATTATTCTTACAATCTTCCAACCGTTGTAATTAGACCTTTCAATACTTACGGACCTTATCAAAAGACTGGTGGAGAAGGAGGAGTAGTGTCAATTTTCATTAAAAAGAAATTAGATGGAAAACTGCTTTATGTTTATGGGAACGGTACACAGACCCGAGATTTATTGTATGTAGAAGACTGTGCCCGATTTGTGGTTCAGTCAGGTTACTCGAATAAAGTTAATGGAGAAATTATAAATGCAGGTCTCGGCCGTGACATAACTGTAAATGAATTAGCAGCATTAATTATAAAGGATGTATCAATGATAGAACATGTTCAGCATCCTCATCCTCAAAGTGAAATTCCCAAGCTGCTGTGCAACTATGACAAAGCAAAACGGTTATTGGGATGGGAGCCAAAGGTTAATATGGAAGAGGGAATAAAAAGGACAGAAAAGTGGATTAAGTCAAAGCATCTCCAAATAACAAGGGGGAGCACAGGTGGGTAAAGAAAACCTAGCTATTCATGGTGGTAAGCCAGTAAGGGATTCTTACCTGCCGTATGGTAAACAGTCAATAGATGAAGAAGATATTCAATCAGTTATATCAGTGTTAAAAAGCGACTATTTAACAACTGGGCCAAAAATAGTTGAATTCGAAAATGCAATAGCGAACTATGTAGATGCAAAATTTTCAGTCGCTTTTTCGAGTGGTACGGCAGCCTTGCATGCCGCCTGTTTTGCATGCGATATCGGAAAGAATGACGAAGTAATTACCACTCCAATGACCTTTGCGGCGAGTGCAAATTGTATTCTTTACCAAGGAGCAACACCGGTTTTTGCAGATATTGATCCGCAAACTTATAATATTTCACCGTTAGAAATACAAAAGGTAATATCAAATAAAACGAAAGCGATCATTCCAGTAGATTTTACTGGAAGTCCAGCAGCATTAAATGAAATTTTGGAGATTGCCAGAAATGAAAACCTTATTGTTATAGAAGATGCTGCACATGCATTTGGAGCTAGTTACAATGATCAAAAAATTGGAAGTATTAGTGATATGACAATGTTTAGCTTTCATCCATTAAAACATATTACAACTGGTGAAGGAGGCATCATTACTACCAATAGTAGGACACTTTACGAAAAGCTTGTTCTATTTAGAAATCATGGAATAACACGAAAAAAAGAAAAACTCATAGAAAATCATGACCCTTGGTACTATGAAATGCAAACACTTGGATATAATTATCGTATATCAGACATTCAATCAGCCCTAGGTATAAGCCAATTAAAAAAAATAGATCGCTTTGTAGAAATAAGAAGGCATTACACTGAAATGTATAATGAAGCATTTAAGGATATCAAACAATTGCAGGTTCCTTACCAAGATACAAGAGGATCAAGCAGTTGGCATCTATATATTATCCGCTTAAATACCAGCCAATTAACAGTGGGACGAAAGGGAATTTTTGAGGCATTAAAAGCTGAGAACATAGGAGTCAATGTACATTACATTCCAATTTATTATCATCCTTACTATCGGGAAATTGGTTATGAAAAGGGACTTTGTCCGATTGCTGAAAAATTATATGAAGAAATCCTTACGTTACCATTATTTCCATCAATGTCTGAATTAGATATTAAAGATGTAATACATGCGGTAAAGAAGGTTATTTTATGTTTTTCAAAATAGGTCCCGAAAAAGGATTGTAATATTTGAATAAAACTCAACAGTTTAACCTTGAGCTGCGTTGAACTTTTAATCCTATTAAGGAGACGAACTATTTACCTATCAAATTGTTAAAATAACTTTTTCACTGTGCACTTTCTGTTATTTTGTCCTTTTTCCTTCATTTTTCTAGTGATGAAGCCATCAAAAAGCCGATTATCCCCTTTAAACATTCCCTTCGAGGATAAATCTTAAATAACCTTTTGCTTAAGTTTAAAAATCCTTTTCTGTTTAAAAGAATATACGATACGTACATGTCATAATGTGAAATAACTAGGATGAAGCACATTTTCTTGATCGAAAACTTGGTGCATATATGAACCAAAAATAACAAATTAAAAAAGAGTGCGATTATTTGGAACAAAGATGGTTGGAAGACATTTCAATATAAGTCATAGAGGGACTTTAGAGGAAAAGCGAGGACGTGAAAGTAATGAATATATCGGTTATTGGATTAGGAAAATTAGGTCTAGCTACAGCAGCTTGCTTTGCGTCAAAAGGGCATAGTGTTATCGGCCTTGATAAAAATGACTTTATAATGAATGAATTGTTGCAAAAACGTTGTCCAATCGATGAGGCAGGTCTGCCAGAATTGCTTGAAAAATCATGGGAGTATTTAAAAATTACAAGAGACATGAAGGAAGCAGTAGATGGTTCTGACATCACACTAATCATCACACCTACTCCTAGTAACAAGGACCATCGATTTAATAATGAATATATAGAACAAGCATTGAAGGCTATAGCGCCTTACTTAAAAGACAAAGCAGAATATCATATTGTTGATGTTGTCTCCACAGTAATGCCTAGAAGTTCTGATCAAGTATTTAAACCCTTGCTCGAAAAATTGACGGGAAAAACATGTGGAAAAGATTTCAGCCTAGTTTATAATCCTGAATTTATTGCGCTGGGTTCAGTAATCAAAAACTTCTTATATCCTGATATGGTGTTAATTGGCGCTTCAGATCAATACGCAGCAGATCAATTGGAGAAATTATATGTTACAACATGCGAGAGCTCTCCATCTATCGCCAAAATGTCATTGATTAATGCTGAGATAACAAAACTCAGCTTGAATTGTTATGTAACGATGAAAATTAGTTTTGCTAATGAACTGGCCTCGATTTGTGAAAAAGTACCCGGTGCAGATATTGATATCATTACCGATGCAATCGGAGAGGATTCACGTGTGGGAAAAAAATACTTGAATGGTGGATTAGGCTTCGGAGGCCCATGTTTCCCACGGGATAATCTTGCATTTCAAGCATTTGCGGATGAATTTGGGGTAAAAGCCAGACTTGGAAAACAAGTGACCGAGATTAATCATAATGTTGTAGATCGGTTGAACAGAATCATTCAAGAAAATGTAAATAAGGGCGAGAAAGTTTCTTTATTAGGAATTTCTTATAAGCCAGGGACTCACATTATCGAAAACTCTCAACCTATTACATTCGCACAGCAATTGCAACGTGCAGGGTTTAAGGTTGCGTTACATGATCCCAAAGCTTTAGATAGTGCAAAAGAGCAACTGGGAAATGATATTGATTATTGTGAGGACATTTACCATTGTATCGCAGGAGCAAGTGCAATCGTCTTGTTAACAAATTGGGGGTATTACAAAGAAGTGGACTGGGATAAAGTAGGCAAAATTGCAAACGAAAATGTGCTTTTGTTAGATAGCTGGAGAAGTCTAAAAGAGCTTTCAAAAGTAAGCCGATTTAACTATGTGGCATTAGGAATAGGGAAAGAATAGGTTATTAAATTAAAGGAGAATATTGATGACAAATACGGTATTAAAAGATTCTACAATTATACTTGTTTATACAGCTGGAAAAGTAGGATCAAAAACAATAGTACACTCTTTGAATAACTCAATTAAAAATAAAATTTACGATGTACACCATCTAACTCAAAAAAGAATTAATCTTGAAATAGAGTTTTGCAGGCGTTTTAGTATACCTTTGTATCCAGGTATAAAAGATGCTCAGTATTTAACAAAATTATTATCCGATACGGATAAAGTTGAGTGGAAGGTGATTACTTTAGTAAGGGATCCCCTATCCCAAAGTGTGGCTGGTTTTTTTCAAAATATACATTATCATTTTGATGATTTTGTCAAACGATATAATGCTAGGTTAATAAATGATAAAACGATAAACCATTATTTACAAATATATGGTCATCCACCATTGGAGCATATTGCAAGTTGGCTTGACACAGAAATAAAAACAGTTTTTTGTATTGACGTTTTTCATGATGATTTTTGTAAAGAAAAAGGATATAAAATTTATAAAAATAATAATGTTGAATTACTTCTAATAAGGTTAGAGGACTTAAATAAATGCGCTGAGGACGCTTTTTATGATTTTTTAGGAATAGAAAATTTTAAGCTTCAAAATGAGAATATGGCTTCACAAAAGGATTATTATGATGCGTATGTAAAGTTCAAAACCCATAATATCTTTAAAAAAGATGACCTTGATAAAATTTACAACTCAAGGTATATCAAACATTTCTATAGTGAAGAGGAAATAAAACAGTTTCGAAAAAGGTGGAGGGAAGTATAAACCAAGTTTTCAACATAATGAATTTTCACCTTAGGAGTTGAATTTTTATGATTAGTAGTTCAAATTCTTTTTCAAATAAAAATATAGATGAAGTACGGTCCTATTGGAATGCACGTCCTTGTAACATTAGGCATTCAATTAAGGAGATAGGGACAAAAGATTATTTTAATGAAGTTGAAGCAAGAAAGTATTTTGTCGAACCACATATTCCTCTATTTGCAGAGTTTGACAAATGGAGAGGTAAAAAAGTACTTGAGATTGGGTGTGGTATCGGTACGGATACAATTAATTTTGCCCGTGCTGGCGCAAAGGTAACGGCTGTGGATTTATCTGAAAACTCACTGGAATTAGCTCGAAAACGTGCTGATGTTTTTGGTTATGATGTAAACTTTTATCATGCAAATGCAGAGGAACTTTCTAAATCTGTGCCGATCGAAGAGTATGATTTAGTTTATTCTTTTGGAGTTATTCATCATACCCCGCAGCCTGATAAAGCAATTGCAGAAATTCGTAAATATATGGGGAAAGATAGTCAGTTTAAAATAATGGTATATAACCGAAACTCCTGGAAAGTGTTATGGATACTACTTACTTATGGTAAGTTTCAATTTTCAAAATTAGATGAATGGGTTGCTAATTATTCAGAAGCACAGACAGGATGTCCTGTTACTTATAGTTATACGAAAAAATCGATTCAATCATTATTAAAAGGCTTTGACATTCAAGATTTAAGGGTTGATCATATATTTCCATATTCTATATCGGAATACAAGCAATATGAGTATAAAAAAATTTGGTATTTTCAATATTTGCCAAAATCATTATTTCGATTTTTAGAACGGAATTTTGGTTGGCATTTATGTGTTACATCAAAATTAAAATAGTTCAAAAAAGTTTTAGGAGGAAAGTTCAGTGCTCATTCACCTTTGTAAGGAACTTGAAAAGGATCCTCCGATAAGCAGTTATAAAATTTTTGAGGAATTCGAAATGTTAAGCGGACATCCCTGGGAGAAATTGTCGCAGTCAGCGATAACCAACTATTATTCATGCCTTTATGGCATTACGGAAAAATTAAAGCCGCTTAGAATTTTGGAAATTGGGACAGCATTTGGGATGAGTGCGGCTAGTTTTCTTAAAGCAACTATTAAATTGGATTTATTTGTTACATTAGATTTAGGTATCTATGGTGACCAATTAGGGAGCTCAAAAAATAATATTGAATATGCAAAAAAACAGATTCATAGTTGGTGTAAAAAAAATGATATTTCTTGTAGTAAAGTACGTTTTTTTAAGGCAAATACTCAACCAAATAGCAATGGAGATAATGAAAACAACGGACTTAATGTACCAAAATGGCACGAAATACCAGAGCTGGTAATGCTTCTGCAGCAAGAGAATTTTGATTTGGTGTTTGTCGATGGAAAACATACTGAAGAGGGTTTATTAAATGATTTAAAAACGTTTTGGAGGTTTTTAAAACCAGGGGGAGTCATTTTATGTGATGATTTGCACGATCCCAATGAATTTAATGGGCATTTCTCATGGTGTCCCGACACTTGGAAATCATACCATCAATTTTTAAACAGTGAATTTAAAAATGAAATTGGAGAATATTTTATCTGGAATTTTCCACGGGTTCCTCCAAAAGGAAAAAATGGATTGAGACCTTTGGGCCTTATAAGAAAAAAATGTAATAATGTAAAAACAAATCCGAATTTTTCTGTGTTTTATGAGCCAAATGCCAAAATGATTAACAAGGCTAGGTTAGTTCACCTTGCTTCCCTGGGATTAGACCTGGCGAATTCTAAAGTTTTGGAGGTTGGAACTGGTGTTGGAGAACATACAGCTTTTTTTGAAAAATTAAATTGTGATGTATTATCAACTGACGCCAGAGAAGAAAATGTTAAAGAACATTTAAGCAGATATCCCTCAAGAGCAGTGAAAATTGCAGATTTAATTGTTCCAGGTAGTCATGAAAAGTTCGGAAAGTTTGATATTGTATATTGTTATGGAACTCTCTATCATTTAAATGACCCTAGTCTTTGTATCAAAGAGTTATCAAAAGTTTGTGAAAAATACTTTTTAATTGAAACATGTGTTAATTTCGTGGATAACGAAAAAATTAATATAGTTGAAGAGAATAAGGATTACTTAAATCAAAGTTATCACGGAAAAGGGTGTAGACCAGGAAGGGATTGGATAATGAATGAATTGAAGAAATTTTTTCCTTATGTCTATTTGACAAAATCTCAACCTAATCATCCTGAATTTCCTGAAGAATGGCCAGTAGTTAATTGTGAACGTTTATCTAGGTCAGTATTTGTTGCTTCGAAAATTCCTCTTAATAAATCGTCTCTTTCAAGTGAATTATTATACAAGCAAAAACGTTTAGACTTTTAGGCGTAGCTTATGAATGCAATACAATGAATGGCACGGCATTTGAAATCTCCGCAAAATATTGTTACACAAATCATTTTCATGTCAAGTGTAAATTACAAATAATTCCAGTTCAGATTTGTTAATACTAAAAGTAACGAGTGAAATTTTTAATTCAGAAAGATGTTCCTAATGGCATAAGGGTGTGATCTATTTTTTTAAAATAAAAACGGAGGAGGGGGACTTATTGAATTCACCTGAGCTTAGTATAGTGGCGGTAACACGAAATGATAATCACGGTGGTGATATGACCTATAGGATGCAATTATTTATTGAAGGTATTTTTTTTCAATCCGAAAAATACAAATATCCAGTAGAACTTATCATAGTTGAGTGGAACCCCCCAAAAGATCGTCCACCATTAGCTGAATCGCTGTCATGGCCCCAAAATCATAAATACTGTTTCGTTCGCATTATTAAAGTTCCAGAAAAACTTCATCAAAATTATAAACATGCTAAAAATCTCCCATTATATCAAATGATCGGAAAAAATGTAGGGATACGCCGTGCAAAAGGGGATTTTATATTAGCCACGAATGTAGATGTTCTATTTTCAGATGAGTTATTTAAGGTTTTTGCCTCAGGCAAGTTAAAAAAAGGGAAAATGTATCGTGTAGACCGGTATGACGTCAAAAATGATATTCCAGTCTATTCATCTCATGATGAGAGATTAAAGTATTGTGAATCAAATGTACTTCGTATCAATCAACAATACGGAACTAAAGACATAAATAATAATAAAAAATACCCGATTTATCCTGAAAATGTTCATGAACTAAACAAAAAAGATTATTTTTCAGTTCCACTTCATACAAATGCATGTGGTGATTTCCAGCTAATGGCCTGGGAACATTGGAACGAATTACACGGTTATCCAGAGCTTGATTTATTTTCTATGTACATTGACGGAATATTTGAACATATGGCTTATCATCATGGAATAGAAGAAGAAGTGTTGCATGAGCCCATTTTTCATATTGATCATATTGCTGGATGGTCCTTGGAAGGCCAAAATGAATTATTAAAACGATTAACAGCAAAAGATATTCAGTCATTAGAATATGGTCAGTATTTAGACCTTACACTCAAAATGCATATTGAGAGAAAGCCTTTAATATTTAATGATCAAAACTGGGGTTTTCGGAAAAATATGTTGCAAGAATATGTGATTAATGAAAAAGGGATTAAACAGTCCCACTTTGACTCGGAAAAATTTGAGTTTTATGAATCATGTAACACTGGTGAATGGCTTAAAAGGATAAACCAGATTCATAAAGAAATTGAAAAAGAAACTCAAAAAAATAATCTTAAAGAAGGTGATAAAAACAAACAAAAAGAAATGGGGCTAAAATGGTTTGAAGAAAATGTAAATAATAAGAAGGTTGTGGTATTTGGTGCGGGGAGCGGGTACGATCTATTTACGAAATTAATTCTTGACGCTTATAATATCAGGCCAGAATATTTTGTGGATAATGATCATGAAAAAGTTGGTGAAATGAAAAATAACATTGAAATTTATTCTGTTGAAAAATTATTGGATGAAAATAAAGAAGAAATTTTAATTTTAGTGTCTTCACAATTTTATCAAGAAATAAAAGACCAACTGGTGAAATTAGGATATAAAGAACACCAAAATTTTTTTCCAGCATATCAATACTAATTAAAAACAGATTTTGAGCATCAAAGGATCTGGAAATAACAATAGTTTATTCATGTTAAAAATATGAGGTAAACAGGAGACTGAAAATACTCGGTTTTATACCATTTCCAACGACGGCTTCTTAAACTACCTCTAAGTATTTGGTATAACCTCTTAGAATTTCAAACTACCACTTTGACATTTTTTTAATTCGATTTTTTCAAAAAATGTTCTCATTTTCATAAAGTTATCATTGGATTTGCCTTCGATACCTAATAATTAAATAGGAATTTTTTGGAAATATCCATACACTTTATTATAAAAGATTCATAGTCTACAGTATATCGTTTGATTTAAAAATAAGAGACGTGGATTTGTTAAACATGGAAACCTTAGATTATATTTTTTTTTGTAAATTATTAGAAAAACATTGTATCTTTACATGGTTAGATTGTTCTTACTTATTACAGGGGAAAATGAATAATTTCATTTACTGTAGGCTTTTACAAATCGCCTAATTCTTTATTCAAAAATGGAGGCAGACTATGAGTGATTTTTTTGATTTTTTACCATTGGCAAATCAGATAGAAAAACCGAGAATTCTTGAAATAGGTACTAGAAGGGTTGGGCTAAACCCGTCAACAGTACGTAAGGATTTGTTTAATGATTACAAGGAATATGTAGGTTTAGATTATCAAGAAGGATTAGATGTGGATATTGTAGGAGATGTTCACGAGTTGTCGAAAGTAGTTGGAGAAGAGAGCTTTGACATCATTTTAACTTGTGCAACATTTGAACACATTAAATATCCTTTTCTTGCTGCACATGAAATCTTGAAAGCATTGAAGGTGAATGGGTTACTTGCTTTACAAGCGCCCCAAACATTTCCATTACATGGTTTTCCATATGATTATTGCAGATTTTCAACAGAAGCACTGAAAGCGTTAGTTGGTACTGAAATGGGATTTAACGTACTAAACAGCGGATATGATTGTCCAGCTTCCATAGTATCGGAAGATGACCCAAACTGTAGGCTCCATGAGGCTTATTTAAGTTGTTGGGTGTATGGCAGGAAAGTTTCAAAAACACCAAAAGAGTTTATTTATGAACATGATAATTAAGAATTTATTGAAGGTTGAAAATGCGATTGTTTATTAAGTAACCAAAAAGAAATTGATAAAACACTAACAGGTAACCTTATGGTACCTGTTGTTTTTTTTACATCCATGAGTAAATTCTTCACAACTTTCCATTCATGATATCAATAAGGATCAACCTTAGAGGGTTATTTAATGATAAAGATTATAAACAAAGAGTTGTGAAATTTATAAAAAACAGAAGGGCCAGCGATGACAGAGGGGGCAGCATAGTTTATAGAGTTATGAATCTACTGAACTACCAGTATGACAATTACACTTGAATTTTTCCCTCCTTATTTTTTATGTTAATAAGCATTTTCATCGAATCTAAAAAAGTTATTTATATCATAATGTTAAAAGTGTCATGTTGAAGCTTAATAAAGAATATTTCTAATAAAGAGCTATCGATTTGGAAAATGTTAAAAAACAAGGATGATGAAAGGGTTATAAACATGAAAATCATTTTATTATCGGGTGGTTCAGGAAAACGCTTATGGCCATTATCAAATGAGGCCCGTTCGAAGCAATTTTTAAAAGTTCTTAAAAATCTGAAAGGACAAAAAGAATCAATGTTTCAACGGGTTTGCCGGCAATTGGAACAAGTAGGATTAAAAGAAAAATTTATAATATCCGCAAGTTTAGCCCAGCAAGATATTATATTAAATCAACTCAGTTCTAGTGTACCGCTTATTCTTGAACCTGAAAGACGTGATACTTTTCCTGCAATTGCACTGGCTTCATCATATCTATATTCTTTTATGGATATGAGTTTGGATGATGTAGTGATTGTATTACCTGTGGATTCTTATGTAGAGGATCATTTTTTTTATAAAGTAAAGGAATTGGAGCAAGTATTTAAATATGCAGATATCGATTTATCTCTCGTTGGTGTTAAGCCAGCTTATCCTTCTGAAAAATATGGTTATATTATCCCTGAAAAGAAAGTTACACTTAATAATTATACTTTTTACCAAGTAAGTCATTTTAAGGAAAAACCGTCTGAAGAGCAAGCCAGTCTTTTAATTAAGCAAAATGCCTTTTGGAACTGTGGAATCTTTGCTTTTAAATTAGGTTTTATGATTTCTTTGTTACAAAATAAAAACTTGCCTTGTCACTATAAAGAATTATTGACTCAATATAATAATTTACCAAAGGTAAGTTTTGACTATGAAGTTGTTGAGAAATTAAAAAGGGTGGCAATGGTTCCTTATAATGGTTATTGGAAAGACCTAGGAACTTGGGATACATTAACCGAGAAAATGGAAACCCATGTTACAGGAAAAGGGAAAGTTTGTGAAAAGTCCTATAATACTCACGTAGTCAATGAGCTTGATATCCCTGTTCTTGTTTTTGGAATTTCAGATGCTGTAGTCGCAGCCAGCCCTGATGGAATTCTAGTGACAGGGAAATGGCCAAATACAAAGTTAAAGGAATATTTAGTTGAATTTGAACAAAGACCGATGTACGAGGAAAAAAGGTGGGGTTGGTATAAAGTACTTCATTATAAAAATTATGTAGATAATCAAAAAATATTAACCAAACATTTAGGTCTTTTTTCAGGAAGCAACTTTAGTTATCAAAAACATTTTAAAAGAATTAAAGTCTGGACAATTATTTCAGGTGAGGGAGAGAGTGTTATAGAAGGAGAACTGAAGTTTGTTAAACCTGGGGATGTTGTACAAATCCCGGTAAATGTAAAACATGCATTAAAAGCACATACGGATTTAGAACTTATCGAAGTACAGATTGGAAGCGAACTTATAGAAGAAGACATTGAGCTCATCACTACAGAATGGGAAGAAATTGTAAACATGCTTAAAGAAGAATGATCGAAAAAGGAGAGCAAAAAATGTCAATAAAAACAAAAGTATTGGTTACGGGAGCCGGTGGATTCATAGGACATCATTTAGTTTCTTTTTTAAAGAAAAGAGGTTATTGGGTAAGAGGAATAGATGTTAAATATCCTGAATTTTCGAAAAGCAAGGCAGATGAATTTGAAATTTTGGATTTAAGGCGATGGGATAATTGTCTTCAAGCTACAAGGGGAATTGATGAAGTTTATGCATTGGCTGCAGATATGGGAGGAATGGGATTTATTTCTGAACATCATTCACAAATATTATATAATAATGCCCTCATTAATTTTCATACAATAGAAGCGTCACGTTTAAATCATGTTAAAAGATATTTGTATACATCATCGGCATGCATTTATCCTGAGTATCTTCAAGAGGATACGAATGTTGAACCGTTAAAAGAAGTTGACGCTTACCCGGCTAAACCTCAGGATGCATATGGATGGGAAAAGTTGATTACAGAACGCTTGTGCCAGCATTATTATGAAGATTTTGGAATGGAAACACGTATAGTCCGCTTTCATAATATCTTTGGGCCTTTAGGGACCTGGGAAGGCGGACGGGAAAAAGCACCTGCCGCGATGTGCCGAAAAATTGCTTACGCCAAATTATTTAAGAATCCAGAGGTTGAAGTCTGGGGAGATGGAGCACAAACACGTTCTTTTTGTTATATTGATGATTGTATTGTTGGGTTATATAAAATTATGCAGTCGGAATACCGTGAACCAATCAATTTAGGTCAGGATCGTATGATTTCTATTAATGAATTGGTGGATATAGTCGCAAATATTGCCGGAGTTGAAGTTAAAAAGAAGCATGTTGATGGACCACAAGGTGTTAGAGGACGTAATTCAGATAATACGAAATTGGGAGAAGTTTTAGATTGGGAACCGAAAATATCATTAGAAGAGGGCTTAGTAAAAACATATTCCTGGATTGAAGAACAGGTTTGTGAAAAATTGTTGCTGAACAAAAAAAAGGTGTGAAAAATGCTTACTGGAAATAATCAAAAGATTTCAATTATTACTGCCTGTTATAATAGTGAGTCTTATATTGAAGAGACAATTTTGAGTGTAATAAACCAAACGTATTCAAACATCGAATATATTATTGTCGACGGAGCTTCTGCTGATGGCACAATGAAAATTGTTGAAAAATATAAAGAACATATTGATACCATTATTTCAGAACCTGATAATGGAAATTATGAAGCTTATAATAAAGGCATTCAAGCATCTACAGCTGATATTATCTATTTTTTGAACTCTGATGACTACTTGTATGATGAATTTGTGATAGAAAATGTCGCAAAGTACTTTATGGACAATCAACAGTTGTCCATTTTGTATGGCAATGTATTGATCAAAGATTCAAAAGACAATATGGAAATGTTATACGGAAGAAGGTTTGAATTAATTGATTTTAAATATGGTAATATGCCCCCACATCAAGCTTTTTTTGTAAAAAAATCATTGTTTGACCGATTTGGTCTTTTTGATTTGAACTATGAAATTGCAAGTGATTTTGATTTTGTAATCAAATGTTTCAAAGAAGAAATTGAGAATTCCTTTTATTTAAATAAAACCATTGCTGTTTTTCGAACAGGCGGCGGGTCTACTAACTATAAGACTAGAGTAATTGGTTTAAAAGCAAAGGAGCAAATTATACAAAAACATTTTAATGTTGAAGTTGATCTTTCATTAACTGAAATGAATAATAATGCTTTGTACCGGCTATGGCTAGAGAAACTGTTATTAGAGGACAGTGGGATTACAAAGTCATTAAAAAAATATAAAGTGCGGAATGTTGTCATTTTTGGCAGTATGAAAACTGCTATATATTTACTAAAAGATTTGCAAAAAGAGAAATTCCATGTGGTTGGCTTTATTGATAATAATGTACACATGCAAGGGAAATTTATTGAAAATGTGAAGGTTTTTAGTAGGGAATGGTTAACAGAAAATCAAAAAACAGTGGATGCGGTTATTATGTCAATTGAAAGTAAGCAAGGTGATAAGCTAATAAGCCAATTAGCAAAAGAGTTGGATCCCCATATAGTCATAATGTCGTGGAAGCAATTAGTTGAGCCCCCAGAAGCAAAATAACCCGTACAACTTGAAAAGTGGTTCCGGGTTATTTTTTATTCAGCTTTATTAAAGGATAAATTGTAATTAGAAAAACAGCCCTAATCCCCATCTTTTGTAAAAGTAGAATTTCTGTTCTCAAGTACTAAAAGTGATATTGTTCCAGTACCTTATTTTTTGACTTCTTCTTGTACTTCCACGCCCTGTTCCTTGCCATTTGCAAGGTTATATGCTCTAATATTAGGTTTTATAGATAATCTCCTTTGTTAATGCAATCTAAGCCCTTTATAAACCGTTCTCCTTATGCATCGTTTTATCCTTGGACAGCTACTTTCTTCTGGAACTTGATTCTGCTAAAAAAATGAACGAATTTGGACTTTGGTAAATTGGCATCTTCATTAAAATATTTATGTTAAACTAGGTCCAAACAAACATGAACCGAAAGTAGAGAATAAATACATGCATATTTTATAAAAGAAGGGGGTTGGGAATGAATTTTCCTTCAAACCATTCATGTATTTGTCAAACCTTTAAAAAACTCCGGCCAGGAGAGACTGTGAATCTTTTGTTCATTGGTTCTCTTACTCCCGTTAAATCACATTTATCACATTTGATCGAAACACAGAATGTGTAACGTCAGTGGGTCATAGTAGCAGTATAGCGTTTGTCTCTTTTTTCCATAGGAAAATCCCCTCCTAGGTAGACTATTAAGAACATCATATCAAATGTTCTCTTTTTTTACTGTCTACCTGTAGGGGGAAATACCAGATTGCTGTGAGGACAATCTTTTTTTATTTTCATTAACGACACTTTATGTTAACTAGAGTATATACCATCCTAAATCGAAAGCATAAAGTAGGCTACCCTACAAACTTTAAACATTCATGTATCTGTCAAATCTAATAAAACTTAAGCTAGAAGTTACCGTAAGTATATCGTATATAGGTTCTTCTCTAGCTATGGTGATCACCTCGGATAGAACCCCGCGAGTATAGTTACAAATCTAACTAATGAACACGTATTATGATCGACACAACTGTCTATTTGACGGGGTTTATGACCGGGAAAGCTTTTCACCTGGTTTTCCTTACATAATGTTTATTATAGGTTTCCTAAAATATCAGCTTTATTACTATTAACATATTGGTTAATAATATTGATATTTTCATTAATGAACAATGGTATAAGTAAACGTTGGTTTTCTTCTGACAATATCTTATGTTCGGAAGCAAGCTTAAGTAGAACTTCTGCAAACTCAAAATACCCATAAGCAATATAAACAAATATAGCACGAATAATTTTTTGTTGAGAAAAATTTTTGTTTATTAGCTTTTCTGGTGTTTTAAAGTATAATGCATCACCCCAAATAAGTTGCCCTTTTCCATTATATTTTCCCTTTTCGACAAGCTTTCTTTTCCAATAGCTTTTCCGTAAATCAATTAACTCGAGGTCGAATTTAGTAACAAAATTATGGACTTCAGGAAAAAGAGGTTGGTTCTCATAATATGGTGCAAACTCCACTTCTACCTCAATACCGATTGCCTCTTTAAGAGAATGTTCGGCTCCTTTTAATATGTCTAGTTCTGAACCTTGCGTATCAATTTTAATAAAATCTACTTCAGTAATAATGTTATTAACGGTTAGCAATTGATCTAATGAATCTGCTATTATTTTAATAGTTTTTTTAATTTCATGAGGATCTGTATTTTTTTGAGTTTCGGCATGATATCTTTCCAAAAAACTTGTATTTGGGTAATAAATCGAAGAACATGGTTGTTCTTCACATATATGAAAATCAATGATTTTGGAAGAATCTGATAATGCGCTATTAATAACGATGCAATTTTCATTCTTAGATAGATTCAACTTTTTGAATTCTTCAACATCGGGTTCAAATAATATCGCTTTATAATGATTAAGGGTAGATTGTTCCCACCTCTGATTCAAGCCGCCGCCTGCACCAATGTCAGCTACAACAATTGAATTATCCTCTAAAAGCTTCTTAACACTTGTATAATTTTTTAAGTTGCGGAATGGGTAATAATAATGGGGATAATAAAACTGCTTTAATCCATTTATATAATGAACATTTTCTTCAAACCCCATTTCAATCAATTGTTTGGAGATTTCTTCATAATACATACTGGCTACGATTACTACTAAATCATTTTTATTTTCTTTTAACAGAGTATCAGGAGGAAGAATAATATGTTCATTTAGTTTCTTATTCCACTTTGAACTATCATTATCAACAAAATAAGTAAATTCAAATGGTAAAATGTCCATTATTACTATTCCAGCATTTCCTGAGCCAAAAATTACATGTCTTTTCTTGTTCTCTAAGATGGAAAGGTTATGAAATGTCATTGAGAACTCTCCCTTAATTTTTCTAAATGAAGTATATGTTTTTTAAAAGTAAATATTACATCTAATAGCAAAATGACAATGTGCAAGCCTCTCAATTTTAACTTTTTAGTAAGGGATGTCTTGTAGACCCATTTTCTATGTTAAATACGATTAAGTGTGAGTGCTCGATGAGACGCAGAATGAAAGATTCAAGAACTTTGAGTTTTTGAGTTAATTAATTAATTTAAATCATATATTGGTTTTTGAGCGATTATTGAAAATCAGTTGCAAAAATTCATCTAAATTAAGATGCATATTTAGATGGAATTAATTGTAAGCAATTTAAATATTTCGATATTACTCTGTTAATAGATTGGGGAGATGAGTAATGGATGAAATTAAGGAATCTCTAAAAATATCGGCTGTTATTCCTGTATATAATTGTGAACAATACATAACTGATGTAATCAAAAGCCTGGAAAAGCAAACATATCCTCTATATGAAATCATTGTCATTGATGACAATAGTACGGATGCAACTCATTGTAAGGTTTTGAAATTGGCACATGAATCACGCTGCCATATAAAAGCATTTAGGCACCGTGAAAATAAAGGCGTTTCAGAAGCGAGAAACTTAGGGATAAGAAAAGCAAAAGGCAACTGGATTTTATTCATAGATGGTGATGATACCGCCGAACCAAGATTGCTTGAATTACAACTTAAAAGTCTGGAAGCTTGCAGGAAAGAAAAGCCGAATCAGTGGGTACTCGTTCATACGGCTCACAGGCAAATAACAGAAGAGGGTAAGTTTTTCGACGGTATTCATCGATTCAAACAAGTTGAACCAGAAGAAATACTAGGTTATCAGTTTGTACGGAATCATGTTTGTGTGTCAGGAACACTGGTAAACAAAAAGGAAATACAAAAATTAGGCGGATTTGATACGTCTCTTACTCATTCAGAGGATTGGGATATGTGGCTTCAGCTCGCACAAGTTGGGGGATTTGTTTATGTTGATCAACCTTTATTTAATGTAAGAAGACATAAAGAAAATGCTTCAAAAAGAATTAAGGATATGTTAAATGGTGAACAAAAAGTTTTTAAAAAATATGAATTATCATTTATTGAGTCATCCATTAATAAACGCAGTCTTTCTAGAACACAAAATGGTACCGACTATGTATCGATACTTTTTAAGATCGGTTTTTGGGAAGAAGGATATGAATATCTTAAAAAACAAGAAAAAACCACAGACTTTGCCCCTTTATCTTTTTTATTAGGCTTATATTATCTACACCATCAACATATAAATAATGCGAAAGCTTTATTTAATAACACACTAAAGCATAATCCTTGTCATGGAGCAGCTCTTAATAATTTAGGGGCTATTTCTATATTATTAGGACAATATGATGCTGCACAAACTTATCTTCATCGTGCTTTGTCATTGTTTCCGAATTACATTGATGCCAAGCATAATCACTACATACTTAAAACAATGAAATCCGCTAATTATAATGATTTGAAATTCACCTGGAGAGAATTGAGAAAACAATTAACTAGTTATGAAGAGTAAGGGATGGATATCCAGGAAGGAAACAAAAAGCGAATGGTAATGAGTTATAAAGGGTACATTTTTGATTTGGATGATACGTTATATTGTGAACATGATTATGTTCGTTCTGGCTTCCAGGCAGTTGCTGAAGTACTTGCAAAACATACAACTCAATCTATTAATGAGATACATCAATTATTGATTGAAGAATGGAAAAGAAATGGGAGAGGGAGAGTATTTGATGCAGTTTGCGGAAAATTAAAAATCAATAGTGATATTAGTACTCTTGTAAATGTTTACCGAAATCATAAGCCGCTTATCCGATTATATCAAGATGCAGAACGAATGATTCACCATTTAATAGATCAAAAGAAAAAGATTGCGATCATTACAGATGGCCATCCTATAATCCAATGGGCGAAAATTGATGCTCTTTTTCTTCAAAAGTGGTTTCAATGCATTGTAGTCACAGGTGATTTAGGAGAGGAACATTGGAAACCGAGTGCAACACCGTATCGTAAAATTGTTGATTGTTTAGGATTGGATATCAGTGATTGCGTTTATATCGGCGATAACCCTCATAAAGATTTTATAACTGCAAAGAAGCTTGGGATGGGAACGATTCGAATTGTTCGTCCTGTAGGCGACCATATGCAAGTAAAATTAACGAAAGAATTTGAAGCAGATCGAACCTTATCGTCTTTAGAAGAAATAATTTAGGAAATAAGAGCAAGTTCCAGTTACTAAATCGTTTTCATTTTATTTTTCCCTGAGAAGGTGTTTAGTTTGAAAGATGGAAATGTGCTGGTGACTAGTATTTCAAGTAAAGTCCCGCTGATAAAAGCGATAAAAAAAGCTGCACATAAAATAAATCCCTTAATTAAAGTAATTGGTGCAGATCTTCATTCAAATTGTATTGCACGATACTTTGTTGATAGGTTCTGGCAAATGCCAAGGCTTGATGACATAAAAATTGACCAATTGATTCAGTATTGTTTAAAAAACAAAATTATCCATATCATTCCTACAAGAGATGGAGAATTAAAATTTTTTGCAGAACATAAGAAAAAATTAAAAGAAGATGGGATTTATGTGATGGTTCCTAATAATAAATCGGTAGAGATGTGTAATGACAAATATCTTTTTTATAAAAAGCTTTCTGTATTGGCTAATCCTGTTATAACAACCAAAACTGCGATAGATCAAATCAAGAGTCTTAAGTTTGTAGTAAAAGAACGGTTTGGAGCTGGATCACAAAATATTGGGTTAGGGTTATCTAGTGAAGAGGCGTTTCATCATGCCAAAAAGTTGGAGTATCCGATCTTTCAACCATATATTGACGGCTTTGAAGTAAGTGTTGATTTTTATGTTACGAAAGAAGGAGAAGTTAAAGGCATTATTACCCGTAAGCGGGAAATGATAGTCAATGGTGAGTCACAGATTACGACTACCTTTCGTGATGATCATTTAGAAAGGCTTTGCGAAAAAGCAGCGAATGATTTACAACTCTATGGACACAATGTCATGCAGTGGATAATCGACCTTAACGGTGACTATCACATGATTGAATGCAATAGCCGATTTGGTGGGGCATCGACGTTAAGTGTCGCTGCCGGCTTAGACAGCTTGTACTGGTTTTTACTTGAAGCAAGAGGTAAAGATTTAAAAGACTATCCTTTTATTAGGGAAAAACATGAAATAAAGCTTGTCCGGTATGCCGAGGATTTAATTTTATGATCAATGGTGGTGACTATGTTGAAAACTTTAATCATCATCCAAGCCCGCATGGGTTCTACCCGATTGCCTGGAAAGGTGTTAAAACCACTCGGAGAAAGCGTTGTGTTAGATTATGTAATTTCAAGATGCAAGCAAGTTAGCCAAGTTGAAGAAGTGATTGTTGCAACCTCAACGTTAAAGCAAGATGATGTCATTATAAACTGGTGCAAAGAACATGATGTTACCTGTTTCCGTGGATCAGAAGATGATGTTTTGAAGCGTTACTACACCTGTGCAAAACCGCATAATCCGGATTATATTATCCGAGTCACGGCAGACTGCCCGTTTGTTGATTATCACCTAGCTAACCAGATTAATGATGCCATGAAAAAAAAACCGGCAGATTTTGTCATTGTCAATGGGAAATTGCCGCGTGGATTAGTTGTAGAAATGATTGCTTTTTCTGCACTTGAATATATGTATAAACATGGGCATAAATCAAGGTATCGTGAACATGTTACGTATTATGCGTATGAATTTCCAGAAAAGTTTAATCAAACTGAAGTGACCGCTCCTTGTTCACTTCAACATCCTGAACTTCGTATTACGTTAGATACAAAAGAAGATTATCAATTGTGTGTTGCCGTTGCTGATCATTTTTATGGAAACAAACTCATTTCTTCTCAAGATGTTGTTGATTACTTGCGGGCCTACCCTGAAATTGCAAATAAGAATTCACATATAAAGCAGAAGCCGGTAGAGTAGACAGCTTTTTTGAGTTTTCAGAGACTGCTGAACAAGTAAATTATGAAACTCTATAAAAAATGAGTGAGGGTTATAATGAATATCGTTTTCCGGGTTGATGCTTCTATAAGAATTGGAACAGGCCACGTTATGCGCTGTTTAACTTTAGCGGATCATTTGCAAAAAGAAGGAGCACAGATCACTTTTGTGTGTAGAGAATGGAAAGGGAACCTTAACAACTTTATTGAATCAAAAAAATTTCACGTCATACGTCTTTCAAACCAAATTGATCATTTTGATCAAGAAATCGACGCTAATGAAACGCTCCAAAACTTAAAAGAACTCAGAGAGCAGGTCGACTTGCTTATTATTGATCATTATCAAATTGACATCACATGGGAACAACAAGTAAAAAATGCAGTCCGAAAATTAATGGCTATCGATGACCTGGCAAATCGCCAGCATTATTGTGACTTATTGCTTGATCAAAATTATGACCATGATTATCGAACTCGCTATGATCAGTTTGTCCCAGTTCATTGCAGAAAGCTCCTCGGGCCCCAGTATTTAATTCTTCGTCCGGAATTTATAGAAGCAAGGAGGCATTTAAAGACAAGGGATGGGGTCGTAAGGCGAATGCTTGTTTTCTTTGGGGGGAGCGACCCAGAGAATATAACGGAAAAAGCATTAGCAGCTTTAAAGCACATCGGTTTTTCATCGATCCATTTAGATGTTGTTGTAGGAGAAACGAATCCGAATTGTGAAAAGATTAAACAGATGTGTAAGGAGATGAAATGTTATTTTCATTTTCAAATCGACTATCTTGCCAGATTACTTTCCAAAGCGGACCTTGTACTTGGTGCAGGAGGTATTATGATGTGGGAGCGTTGTTATCTCGGAGTTCCTTCCATTACGGTGATGGTTGCCACAAATCAAATAAAACCAGTTAAAGCCGCATCAAGTTATGGAGCTATATGGAATTTAGGATGGCATCAAGATGTAGAAGTATCCGATTTTATCGATAAAGTCAACGCAGCACTTTCATCAACTGATGAATTGAAACAAATGAATCAACGTGCAATGAAATTAATGAACAGTCAAATAATCAAACAAGAACAAAAAAATAAAGTCGTTGAAGCTATTTTAGATATGAAGTAAGGAGGTCAATTTATGCATGAATTCAAACTAGCTGATTGTTATATTGGGAAAAACTATAAACCTTTCATCATTGCAGAAATGTCGGGTAATCACAACCAGTCGCTTGATAAGGCTTTGCAAATCGTCGATGCTGCCGCACAAGCTGGGGTGGATGCATTGAAGCTTCAAACATATACTGCTGAAACAATGACGCTTGATATTGAGGATGGTGAATTTTTTATTAATGACCCAAATAACTTATGGAAAGGGAATTCCCTTTACAAGTTGTATGAAAAGGCATATACCCCGTGGGAGTGGCACGAAGCAATTTTTAACCGCTGTAAAGAACTCGGGCTTGTTGCATTTAGTTCACCTTTTGATGCGACAGCAGTAGATTTTTTAGAAAAATTGAATGTTCCTGCTTATAAAATAGCATCGTTTGAAAATGTCGATATTCCGTTGATACGTAAAGTTGCATCAACAGGAAAACCTTTGTTTATTTCTACTGGAATGGCAAGTGTATCAGAACTTGAAGAAGCTGTTAGGACTGCAACAGAAGTCGGTTGTAAAAGTTTGATTTTATTAAAATGTACGAGTAATTATCCCGCTGCTTCGGAAAATTCAAATATTGCGACCATCCCGCATATGAGGGAGCTTTTCAAATGTCAAGTTGGTTTATCTGATCATACGATGGGGATTGGTGTTGCAATAGCAAGTGTTGTATTAGGCGCAACCGTAATTGAAAAACATTTTACAATTTCAAGAGCAGATGGAGGAGTAGATGCAAAATTTTCTATGGAACCTCATGAAATGAAACAGCTTGTTATCGAAACGAAACGAGCATGGAAATCAATTGGAAAGATAAGCTATGGTGCAACCAAAGAGGAACAAGCATCACTTGTCCATAGACGTTCCTTATATATAACCCAGGACTTGAAAGCAGGTGATGTTATTACAAAAGAAAGTATGCGTGTAATACGTCCTGGATGTGGTCTTCCGCCAAAATATTATGACACAATATTAGGAAATAAGGTAAAAAAAGAAATAAAAAAAGGAACTCCTATATCATGGGAGATCTTTTAAGGAGGTTAGTTAATGCATTTAAGTTAATAAATAAATTATAGCTTTTCCTTTTAAATGATTTCATTTAGATTCCAGTAGATGTGAATTTTCATACAACACTTCCCCCATTCTTTACACATTTCATGACCCATCTATTGATTTTTGTAAAAACCAAAAAACATATATTAATTTTTGAAGGACAATATGTAAACATCATTTTTAATTATCACTCATACAATTTATAGATCGGACAAGGCTTACCATTTGCCGACTGAAAGGAAGGTCGCTAATGTATTTTAAAGAAAAGTCAATTTTAATAATTGGTGCAACGGGTACAATTGGGGAAAGTTTATTAAATGAAATACTTGTTCAACAACCGAAAATGGTTCGTTTGTTTAGTCGAGATGAATATAAGCAAATTAAATTGCGGGAACGGTTAGGAAACATTGAAAATATTCAATTTTTTATTGGTGATGTAAGGGATAATGACCGGCTTTTAAATGCAATGGTCGACATCGATTATGTATTTCATCTCGCTGCAATGAAACACGTGTCTACATGTGAATATAATCCTTATGAAGCAGTCCTTACTAATATTAATGGAACATATAACGTTATTAAATCTTCTCTTGAAAAAAATGTAAAAAAGGTAATTTATATAAGTACAGACAAAGCGATATTTCCCTCTAATACGTATGGTGCAACAAAGTTAACTGCTGAGAGATTAATAACTTCAGCTGAGTATAGTAAAGGTAACCGTTCCACTACTTTTGCAATTGTCAGGCTCGGAAATGTAATAAGTTCAAGAGGGTCTGTTGTACCTCTGTTTGTAAGGCAAATTTTAAACGATAGAAGGATAACCGTTACAAACTTAATGATGACACGTTTTATGATAACGCTGCAACAAGCAACAACGTTGACAATGAAAGCTCTTAAAGAATCAAAGGGTGGGGAAACCTTTGTATTAAAAATGCCTGTGGTTCGATTGAAAGATTTGGTTACAGTTGTTATCGAACAAACATGTGAAAAATATAATATTAACGCTGAGGATATCAAAATGGAAACAATCGGGATACGACCTGGTGAAAAAATGTATGAGGAATTAATGACACCTGAAGAATTGGAGGTTGCCATGGAACTGTCGGACATGTTTGTTATCCCCGCTTTTTTTAAGCAAACAAAAGGCTATGAACATTCGTTTAGAGCGGAATATGGATCATATAGTTCCAAAACGCAAAAACCGTTAACATTAATGCAGATTCGCGAACTATTAAAAAATAGTTTTGTTTAATCAATTGGAATAAAACAAAACAATAAAAGAAATGGATGTTTAATAATGATTCGCCCCTTTAGCTGGTTTGTTGCTCGTCACTTTAATTTTACTAAAGAAGGCTATTCTTTCTATATTTAAGGAAATTTTTTCAAGAGGGCTAATTTCACAAAAAGACACTTGAGTGAGCCCTTTTGTGCAGCCCCAGTTAACTTCGATTTTTAAGCTCCTTGGGCATTTTTTAATTCCTTTTGATAAGAACAAATTATCCCCTTTGAAACAACTATTCTATCATATGTTTCGCCAAGTCTTTTGTAAACTCTATATTTTATCATTCAAAATACATTATTTAAATGTAATTAAGTCAATAATAAAATCTGTAATTTTATCTGATGTTCCATCTATTAGGTTGAATAATTCTTTGATACTGTTTTTCTGGATTGAGGAAAATTTATTCATAAAGGCCGAATCAGTACGAAGATTATTTATCACCTCTATTAATTCTTTAGAGTTCTTCACGTGATTTAATACTACAAAAGGAGTGTCAGTATTTGAAGATGCTATTTGAATAACTGGTTTATTTAGAGCAGCCGCTTCAAAGATAGAAGTGGAAAAGTCCCCCACAATAATGTCTGAAATATTGATTGCGTTGTATACGTCTTCTCCCTTAAAAATCTCATCAGGATGTATTGCATTATTTTTCAAATAATTTGATAAGTGTGTAGAAGGAAAGCTTGGGTGCAATTTATATAAAACTTTGATATTGGATAATTTTTTAATGGCTTGAATGAAGATATTCAAGTTGCTCCGGCAGGATGGATCCTGTTCTGGAGAAGTTGAAAAGACATATAGAATTTTTGTAATATTTTTTTCTATTTGTATATTTTGTTTCGTGTTATATTTTTTAAATTTTAATTCAAGCTTAGGATTTCCAATGACAACTGAATTGGGTGAAATCGGGAGATTGTTCAATAATTTTTGGTGAAAATCCCCCCATAGTATAACAATATCTGCCCCTTTAAAATCATGTGGATGCAGCAGATTTCTCCCAAAAAAGCCGTGTTGAACTAAAATATTTTTAATGGGCGTACTCTCAGAAAAAAAGTTAATTGCATCAATGGAACCTGGGTTCATAAGAAAGTGAATTCCCAAAACACACCTGGGTTTTAGTAAATTAAGCAGTGTTTTAGATCTTATATTTTCTACTGCATATGATCTGTATATTCGTTCAAATAAAAGCCGTTTTTCCCCATTAATCTGAAAGTCTTTGCACCATTTATCTATTGAAGGCGCCAAGTTTGTTTTATATAAAGTATTTGCTTGCTTATTAATTCGGTATTGATCATCCAAATGTTCTTTATATATAATATTAACCTTATCAGATAATATGGTGGTGGGAGGGGAAGCGAACTTATAAATCAGTAAACTAACCGATTTGCCTTTTTTTATTAAACTGTTTGCTAATGGATATAGAAGTTCTTCATAATCCTTTCTATAGTAGCCAAAATCAATTAGAACATCTGTTTGATACCAATTTATATTTATCTTATTAGAATCGAAAGGTTCTTTTTTATTGCTTCTATAGAATGAACCATCTAAGCAATCACTATTTAGAATGCCAAATAGCTTTAATAAATCTAGATGATTTAGGATGTAGTCAGGGTATTTGTTATAAAGAGTACTTAGTGTAGTTACATTATTTTCATTATTTTTAAAGCTCCAATATCGATATAAACCATTTTCTTTTCCAGTCAATTTTCTATTCATATTTACCTTTATTTGATCTTCCGTTCTAGCATGATTCCAAATTCTAAGATCAGCTAATTGACCAATAAAATAACCATATGGTTCTAATGCTCCAAAATAGCCTGATGGGACAACATTTTCTATTGAGCTTGTTAACCCTTTTTTTATAAATTCACCATTGAGATAAAGAAAAGGCGTTTTTTCTTTATATACAATTGCAATATGATTCCAGTCCCGAACATTTCCTTCATATACTAAAGTTGCGGGCAAGTGACTTAAAGTATGTTCGTAAATGGATACACCGTTTATACCTATAGAGAGTCCTACACCTGCTTGGCTTCCATTTCCCCCATCACCAGGAGCGATTATATATCTTTGTCCCCTGATACCTGATGTACCAGTCCTCATTTCGTTATCTATATTATGGGAAGCTAGAGGTTTAACCCATAATTCATAAGTAAACGTATTTTTTATTTCAGAAAACAATTGCGATATTTTCATGACGTTCATTCCGGAAAAGTTGATATACCCAGAGGTATTCAAAGTTATCACCTTTACTTTCTACTAAGTATCTAACTTATTTTATGCAAAGTTTCATATAGTATGGTATGTCGATAGGAAGGGTAGCGCAATTAAATAAGGCGTGGAATTTGTTGTTTAATTTTGTAAAAAATAACGAAATACTATGATTACGTGTGAGGAAATCAAGCGTTTCTTTTTAAGTAGGATATCGCTGTAGAGTACGACGGGTTTTGTTATTTTGAATGGACTAGAAAAGTTAAATTATTGTCGGAATGATTACCTTTTATTTACATATGGTTAAATATGAGTGTTAAATTGGTAAAAGAGTACTTTATTAAGTAGTTAGGACCGAATAAAACACGCTTATAAAATAGTTTAATAATTATTTATTGTACTAGAGTATTATTCCGAAAAGCTGTTACTGCTGTTTTTTTACCGTTCATTTAACAACAGGACAGAATTGAATATTTAAATAATATTTAAATAAAAGGGGAGTTAATATGCTTAATCATTCATCTAAAGACCTCTATTTAGAATTGTTAAAAAAAACAATTTTGTATGAGATATGGCTTGATAGCGAAAGATATTTCCCTATGCCTCAAAATCAGGTTCCTGATTTTATAAAAAACTATTTAAAACAAAATGATTTAGAAATTGTTAAACAAGTATATCCAGATCCTCAAAAACGTCGAGAAGGTCTTGATTGGCCTCCATTTGCACATAGTATGATAGGAAGAATTCGCATTGGAAATTTGCAACAATGTATGACAACTGTGTTGGATGAGAACATTATAGGTGATTTTATAGAAACTGGCGTCTGGAGAGGTGGAGCGTGTATTTTTATGAGGGGCTTTCTCAAAGCTAATGGGATTAATAATAGGCGTGTATGGGTAGCGGACTCTTTTGAAGGGTTACCAGAACCAGATGAAACTAATTATCCTATGGACAAAGGTGCAATATACCATACATATGTTTGATTATTTAAGTGTCTCTTTGGATGAGGTAAAAGAAAATTTTAAAAGATATGGCTTATTAGATGAACTGGTTTGTTTTTTAAAAGGTTGGTTTAAAGATACATTACCAGTGGCTCCAATCGAAAAAATAGCGGTATTAAGACTTGATGGAGATATGTATTCTTCAACTATAGACAGTTTAACAAACCTTTATCCAAAAGTTTCTAAAGGTGGATTTATTATTATTGATGATTACGGAATACCACCTTGTGAAGCTGCTGTAAAAGATTTTAGAAGGGACTTTGGAATTGATGAACCTCTTATTAGAATAGATACCTTTGGTGCTTACTGGAGAAAAACAAAATAAAATTCAGTATGTTTTGTTCTGGCTTAGGAAATTAAATCCAATCTTCTTCTGCAGAAAGAAGATTGGATTTTTGTCCGCTAAACAATGGGTTAAAGCAGAGGAAGTTTGATACTTAAGTAGACTTTAAGAAATCTCATTGAATAAGAAAGTTACTTAACCATCCATATTATGTGACTCTCAATATTTTTGATTTTTATAAATTCGACATCTTAAGAATAGTATCTATTTTTTTGTCCTTAATATTGTCTTTAGGAGTCAAAATTCCCAGTCCATGATGAGATGCTACTTTATGGAGACTAAGGTTTAAAGTAGTAGTCTGTAAAAAGTCCTCCACAGCGGTTAAAACCCCGTTCTGGCTTCCTCCTTCATATAGTGCATTATTTATGCCTGAGTTTATTGCTTCAGGCTGATCACTTAATGGTGATTGCCCTTGCAGTATCCCTTTTTTAGCAAATTCTTTTCTGAACTCGGAAGGAATTGTATCAGGTAGGTAATACATGTCTCTTCTTCCATAGGGCCATTCTGTATCATGTAAAAATACTATTGGCATTTTCTTTGAATGAAGGGCATACTTTTCAATTTCGTTTAGCTCATTAAAAACGGTATACCAGTTATGGTCACCATCAATCAAAACACAGTCGTAATGTTTCAGATGTTGCAAGGAAATAAGACTTAAATCATTAATTACTTCAAGGTATTGGCCATATATTAATTTGAGAGCCTGCTTATCAAAACGAGGAGACGGATCAATACTTGTCAATGCCCCTTCTATTTGTGAACAATATTCAAGTATCTGCAGGGTGTTTTTCCCTTCATCTGCCCCGATTTCAACAATGCGCTTTATATTTTCAAGTTCAAATATTGGTTTGATAATGCTCTGAAAAAAACGATACATTTGATAATCCACCTTTACTATTAAACATTTTTTTCTGTTTACTTTGGATATGTGATAAAAAACCACTCGATAAATAATATATGCATTTAATCTTATTAGTTGTTTCCTTATGCATTTTAAATACGAATAGAAATCTCTTTAACTATGAAAAACCATTTCATTCAGCCTCAAAAAATCACTGGATCTCCATTCAAGTATTTTATGCTTCACATTTCATGAAAACTGAATATAAATATACAGAATGCCTAAAAAAGACAGCTAATTAAACTTTTACTTGAAAGAAACATTATGAAAATTATCATATAAGGAGGTTTAATTTTGATTGATGGAGTTAAAATCAAGCGTTTAACAAAACATTGTGATGATAGAGGGTATTTTACGGAATTGGTTAGAGATGATGACGGTTTGCTTTCTCGTTTTGGTCAGGCAGCTATGTCATTTAGCTACCCTGGTGTTATCAAAGCCTTTCATTACCATGAAAAGCAGGATGATCTCTGGTTTTTCCCCTCAGGTAATGCTCAGGTTGTGCTTTATGATCTAAGAGAAGACTCTCCAACCAAAAATCAAACAAATGTTTTTTATATGGGAGAGGAAAATCCTATTTTATTATTAATACCAAAAGGAGTAGCACATGGTTATAGGGTCCTTGGTGAAAAGCCTGCAACCATTATTTATTTCACATCTGAATCGTATAAAGCAAATGACCCCGATGAAAAAAGAATTCCTTGGGATGACGAGACAATCGGTTTTAATTGGAAAACAAAAAATCGTTAACATATATTCGCTAGGAGTTGGAGGGCGTGGATATAGATTATGAAAAATGGGTTCGGGATGAAGCTAAAAACAGAGTTAGTCGAGGTCAAGCAGAAGAAAATATCAAACAGTTCTCTGTGAAACCGATTTTTTCTGTTATTTTACCCGTATACAATGTCGAGGAAAAATGGTTAAGAAAATGTATAGATTCTGTTAGAGAACAATATTATCCATATTGGGAATTATGCATAGCAGATGATGCGTCTACTGTTCCCCATGTGAAAACAGTTCTTAATGAATATTCTGCAATAGATTCAAGAATTAAAGTAGTATACAGAAATGAAAACGGGCATATTTCATTGGCAACTAATTCAGCACTTCAACTAGCAACAGGAGACTATATTGCTTTCCTTGATCATGATGATGAGCTATCAGTTGATGCTTTATACGAAAATGCCGTTTTAATAAATAAATATGAGAATGTAGGTATGATATACAGTGATGAAGATAAAATTGATATCAATGGAAAACGATCTTTTCCTTTTTTTAAACCGGATTGGTCACCAGACACATTCTTATCCAATATGTATACATGTCATCTGGGTGTTTATAAGACAAAACTTGTCAGAGAAAGTGGGGGGATTAGAGAAGGGTTTGAAGGGTCGCAGGATTATGATTTTGTTCTAAGATTTACAGAAAGAACAACTAATATCTATCATATCCCAAAGATTTTGTATCATTGGAGAATGTTGCCTAACTCAACATCCATAAATCCAAATTCAAAAAAATACGCATTTGAAGCGGGAAGGAAAGCGATCCAAGAGGCTCTTGAACGAAGGGGAGAAGGCGGTCATGTTATCCAAAGTCCATTTTATTTAGGACAATACAGGGTTGTATATCCATGTTCGGAAAATCGGTTGATTTCTATAATTATTTATAAAGAAGAGATGTTGAAAAATTTAGGGGTTTATTTAGATATAATTTTCAAAAATACGGATTACCCAAACCTGGAAGTAATTTTGGTAGATAGTAATAAAATATTACTAGAGTTGTCCGATGTAGTGGATTTTTGGATAAAAAAAGAACCGGCAAGATTAAGAATTATACAATTAAATAGGGAGTTAAATGGATCTGAGTTTAAAAAAATGATTAACGAATGTGCAGAATTATTAGTGTTTCTTGAAAAAAGTTTTAAGTTAAATCATCAGGATTGGTTAAAAGACATGGCTGGATTTTGTTTAAGAAAAAGTATTGGGGCAGTATTTTTCAAGTCATTTCATCCACATTATTCATTTTTTCCTGAAATGGTATCCAATACTGTAAAAGAAGATATAGATGGTGTAATGGTAGAGAAATCAACATTCTTATCACTAGACATAAATAAAAAGAACGTTTGGCATAGCATACACAATGATCTAAAAACCAACGAAAAAGAACGCTATTGTGTTTTTATACCGATCTAGGTCATAGAAATTAAAATTTAAAAGAATCAAGGGTGGTGTGACCTTATGTCAAATAAATATGATAAATCGGTTTATAATGAAAATTATTATAAAACAAGTTTAGGAGGAGTTCCTTATAATAGGGATAGCTTTAATGGTCAGTGGATTAAGTTCTTTTCAAACATAGGTAAACGCATGTTAAAGGAGTATGATTTAAAACGTGTACTTGATGTAGGCTGTGCAAAAGGATTTCTGGTTGAGTGCTTAAGGGATATGAATGTTGAGGCTTATGGCTTTGATATATCTGAATATGCAATTTCAAACGTAAGAGAAGATATTGAGCCTTTCTGTAATGTTGGTTCCATTGACGATCCAGAACAATATAGGGGATTTTATGACTTTATTACTTGTATAGAAGTATTAGAACATGTGCCGGAAGATATGGCCATAAAGGCTATTGAACTTATGTGCAATAACTCCAACAGGATCATTTTTTCATCTTCACCGACTGATTTGGAAGAACCGACACATATCAATGTACAACCACCTGAATATTGGGATCTTTTGTTTGCTAAACAAGGGTTTTTTAAAGCAATGGATAATTGGGCAGCAGAAGTAGTTGCAGATCACGCAGTTATATACGAAAAATATAGTTGCAGTATAATTTCTGAAAAAGTAAATCTTTTAGCTGAAGAAAGCAACAGAATTAATACATTATACCCTAATACCGAAAACATATATGAATTAACTAGAACTATTTTCTCCTTAGTAGATGAATCTAAAAAAATACAAAGCAAGAAGGAGAAGCTGCTAAAAAAAATAAAAAATATTTCAGATGAAAAAAAAATAATAAATAATTTGTTACAAAAATTACTTTTACAGGAAAAATTTGAATTCCCCCAAATTGATATGGTTAATAACGTAGAAAATTCTATAAAGGAAAAAGAAACAATTCTTCAAAAACAAATCGTTGAACTTGATCAGTTATTGGAAATAATAAATGGTAAATTAAATTTATGTTCAAAAAAATATAAGGAAAATCAAAGTATATGGAATAAAGAGCAAAATTTATGGAATACAGGATATAACAAATGGCTTCAAAATACAGAGCCATTAAGTCAGGTTGAATTAGAAAAACAAGTTTATAATATATTTTTTTTAAAAGAAAAGCCATTAATAAGTATTTTAATGCCCGTTTATAAAATACCCCTACATTTACTAAAAGAAACGATAAACAGTGTATTAAATCAAACATACCCTTATTGGGAACTATGTATTGCATTTGCTGATAGTGACAATAAAGAAACATCTAACTACCTAAAAAAAATTTCACAGGAAAGGCCACAGATAAAGCTGGAATTTTTAAAGAAAAATGAAGGGATATCAAATAATACCAATCATTGTTTGAAAATGGCCGCCGGGGAATTTATTGCATTGCTTGATCATGATGATTTATTAACAGAAAATGCTTTATATGAAATGGTAAGGAATATCAATGAAAATCCAAAAGTTGATTTTTTATACTCGGATAAAGATCTGATTAATGATACTTCTTTAACGAGGTCGAGTCCACTCTTCAAACATAGATGGTCATGGGTAACCATGCTATCTGCTAATTTTCCAACTCATTTTACGCTTATAAGAAAATCACTCTTTTCAAAAATTGGCCAATTTGATTCTGAAGTTGATGGCGCTCAAGATTGGGATATTTTTCTGAAAGCTTCTGAGTTTGCAAGAGAAATAGTACATGTACCTCGTATTTTATATCATTGGAGAATAACTTCCAGTTCGACTGCTTCAGGAATTGAAGCTAAACCTTATGCTAAAGAATCGCAGATAAAAGTTCTAAAAAGATATATAAAAAAACGGGGCTTAAATGCTGATTTGATTAGCAAAAAAGATGGAACTTTTAAGTTGAATTGGGATTTAAACCATAAACGCAGCTTTAATGTTTTAATATATTTTGAAGGGGAGGAAGGTATAGGTAAATTAATAGATACCTTAAATTCTTTAAAGCAACAGTACAGTAAACCAAATAATGTGACAGTTATAGTCCCAGAAAAATTTTTTATGAATGATAATCTGATAGAAGAATATTATGGATATTTTAATATTGACATTTTGATTGAAGATAAAATTAATTTGTTAAACAATCTGTCTGGTTTAAATGACAACAATGCAGTAAACCTTTTGATCTTAAAAGTAGGAATATCATTTGAAAATAAGAAGTTAACCAACGATTTAAATGCATGGATTCAAGAAAGTGGTTATTATGCAGCTTCAGGAAAATTGATAAATGAACAAGGTTCGATAATCAATGCAGGCTATGTAGTTAACAATAATAAGGAATTAATAGAACCATATAAAAATATGGGGGATAATGCTCACACAACTTATGGAAGTGTAAATTGGTATCGTGAGTACACGGCAGTCTCAGAGTGTTGTCTGATGGTGAACCGAGAAATTTTTGAGAAAATATTATCATTCTATAAACTTAGAAAATTAGATAGAAGCACCATCATTAAAACTCAAATATTCCTAAGTCAAAGGTATAACTGTGGGATGTTATATGATCCATTCTTGGAAATAAAATCTACTTCATCCCTTCCAAGTATTGAATCAATCGAAACAAGTTTAAAAATAACAGATAAATATTTTCATTCATCCGTATGGGATTGGAATCCTGATTTCTTGGAGAAAAATCAAATGGACCGTAAGAGCAAGATATTAAATAAAATTGAAGTGAAAAACAGTGTTGGACTGGAGATTGGTCCGTTGGCAAATCCGATTGTCAGAAAGGAAGAAGGAAAGGTTTACTACGTAGATCATACAAGTACGGAAGAACTTATAAAAAAGTACAGGAACGACCCGAATGTCGATGTAGCAAAAATTGGGCATGTGGATTTTTTATGGGGAGAAAAAACGTTAAGAGAAGCGATTCCGTCTAGACTGTATTTTGATTATGTTGTCGCATCACATGTTATCGAACATGTTCCTGATGTTATCGGATGGTTGGCCGAATTGAATGAAATATTAAAGGTAGGAGGATCTGTTTGCCTTGCTATTCCAGACAAACGGTACACGTTTGATTACTTCCGCCAACTTACTACTGCAGCTGACATGATTGATGCCTACTTAAATAAATTTAGACGCCCGAGCCCAAAACAAATTTTTGATTTCCATTCAAATGCTGTAAAAATTGATGTTTTTGATGCATGGAATGACAATATTGATGTTGTCAACTGTCAACGTTTCTCTACTGACGAATCTGCTTTGAATCTTTGCTTGGAGAGTATTGAGAAAAAAACGTATATTGATGTTCATTGCACTGTATGTACTGCACATTCATTTTTGGAATTGTTAAAGGATCTATTCCCTTTGAACTTAATCAACTTTAAAGTTTCCAAATTTTATAAACCGGAGAAATATTCACTTGAATTTATTATGATTCTTGAAAAACTTCCTGAAATAGAAAATCCAGCAGAAAAGATACGCATTCAATTAGACTCTCTTCCGGTACTTGAGTAAATCATAAAAGGTTTGCCAGTGAGGCATTTTAGTGTATTTTTCACTCTCAGGGGAGGGGATGGGAATACATTTGTACTTTTATATTGTTTCATTTTAGTATGTTGCCACAAAAACATTTTTTTCACAAGGGTCGTGTTTTCATTTTTCTGTGCAGTAGTCATCTTTTTTCTCAAATCGTTTGAGATTTCTTTGACCGGGATTACAGCTAAATAGGTTAGCCAGATTTTCTGGTTGACCTATTTTTGTAGGGTTCATCCTATTTGTAGCCGCGGGTCAAAGGGTTATTTAGCAAGTTAAATTGAATTTGAAAATTGATTTATTAAAGTTTAAAAGAAAGACATTTTTAAATTATCAGCTGGGTTATTTCGGTAAATTCTATTTAGTAATTATACTTACCAATAATGTCATACGGATCTGCAAAAAAAAATTTCAGGTGTGTTTTCATTCACAAGATAATATTAACTTTGTTAAGTATTATAGCCTATTTAATAGGCATTCCAAACTTTATTGCCATGGTATATACAAGTTTAGTTGGTTCTAATGTGTTATGTAAGCTATACATTGTAATATGTAGGGAAATTCCAGAAATCAAAAAAGACATGAGTAGAAAAATTATTACGCTGATTTTTTCTTAATTATTATTATTATCATCTTGTTTAGTATCGGTATCACCTATCTTTGCATACAAAATAAAATAAGGGGAATATCAATCTAGTATGTTTTCTTTATTGAGGTAGTGAAAAAATAAAAGCAATGAATACCAGAGAAAAGAAAGAAATCAAAATAACAATAATTGGCTGAAAAAAAAGACAGTGAGGTGAATTTATGTCAAAAGTGTCTATAATTCTTACAAGTTACAATAAACCATTATCAGTTGGTCAGTCTATTGAAAGTGTACTCGATCAAACAGAAGAAGATTGGGAATTGTTTGTTATGGATGATAACTCAAATAAAGAAACGAGAGAAATTATTTATTCTTATTTAGGTGACCCTAGAATTTCTTATTTTAATAGTGAAATTAATGATAGTGAACGATATAAAACAACGAGGTATGCTGTTCTTATTAATGAAGCTATACCACGTACCTCAGGGCAGTTTCTTACCTATCTAACAGATGATACGTTTTATTTGCCAAATCGACTGGAAGCCATGACCGATTATTTCAGTAAAAACCCTTCGGTTGAAATTGTATATTCTAGCCAAAAAGTTGAGTACATGAACCATCAACAAAAAGTCATGTATGTCATGATGTTACCTGCTGATAAAATTTTAACACGAGCTGCACATTCAGTTGACCATTGCTCGGTTATGCATTCAAGAATAATTGCAGAAAAAATATATTTAAAGTATGAAAGCTATTGGAACATTGACCCAAAATACTGGTTTAATGCAGATGCCGAATTCTGGACACGGTTAAATGAACTTGAACCCTTTTATCCGATATCTGAAGTACTAGAAATAAGCCAAAAAACTCCACATAGTTTCCAAAATCTAAGCTCAATGTTACCTGAAACAATTCCAGATGGTACGATTGTTAAAGGATTAACCGAAGACTTATATCTAATAGATGGCCAAATTCGGCGCTTTCTTACTAAAGAAATGTTTATCCGATTAAAATTTAATAATATAGTCGAAATTCCTGATCCTATATTGTTTAAATATCCAGAAGGTAAAGCTGTAAGTGAAAAAACACTGCCGAATCAACTTCTTATAAAGTCCTGTGAAAATGAAGCAATTTATTACATTCAAAAGTGTAAAAAACGGCTTATTAAAAATTCGGAAGCCTTTTTGAAATACCATTTTGATGAACAAAAAATCATAGAATTGGATTCTAGTTACTTAAATCAGTTTTCTGATGGTCCGGACATAAGTGAAAGCATCAATCAAAAAACGGTTTTACCTGACGGGATCTTGTTTTCATTTGATCAAAAATATTATCTTAGTTTTGAAAATCGTCTTTGTTTCATACAAACTGATATTGGTAGTTTTAAGTTAAAACTACCTTTAAGTCGAGCTGTTCCACTTAGTAAAGATGAGTTTACGTATTTTTTGCAGGGGATTACCTATATTTGGGAACCGCCGTTAATATGACATGCAATGTGGCAGTCACTTTTAAGTTTACATTCTTAAAAAATGACTGCCACTTATTTAGTACCTACTATAAACTTAATATAAAAGCAAGACGATCTTCTCTTGCAAGTGTAGGTGAATATCTCTAATCAAATTTTCAGGCAAGAAAATCTATTCCTGATTCTTTAACTGTTGAGATAATTTCTTTAGTACGATGCAAAAAGGTGTGTTGGTTCAGTACTTTTTCTCTTGCACTTACAGCAATTTTTTTGCGTTCCTCTTTATGCTTCATAAAATGATCAATTTTGTTCAGCAGATCTTCTTCTTTTTGAAAAGAAACCATTTCTTCTTCTGTAAAATAATTACGTAAATCCGGTTTGTATGAAATAAGTTGAAACGCCCCTGATGCTGCCACATCAAAAGTTCTATTATTAATACTGCTATTAATAATTCCCATTGAATTTTGGTTTTCAGCTAAATCATGAGGACGGTGGGTATTAAGGATAATTTTTGCATTGTTATAATAGTAAGCGACTGTGTCAGGAGGACTCCAATCAATTATTTTTAATTGCTTGTTTTCACTCCATTGTAAAAGGTTATCTTTCCAATTTCCACCTACAACCTGGACGGTATAGGAAGTTTCTTTCAACAAAAGATTGATGATGTCAATACGTTCTGGATAAGGATATCCTACAAGACAGATGTCGTTTATTTGCTGTTCATCCACATTTGGTTTAGGTGAAAAAATATTTGGATCTGTTCCAAGCGGAAGAAGGTAAACATTGGGATGCCCTTTTTCACGATAGACTTCTAATGAGGAGCTGTCAATTGTAAAAACATAATCATAATGTGATGCAAGACCAATACTTGTATCCATATAATAGGGATCTTCCGTCATCCAGACAGCCAATTTAATATTCTTGCTTCGCAACCAATCTGTCATTTCTTTTGGCAGAATAAATCCGGTCAGTGTAAACACAAGATCTGGTTCAAATTTCAAAACAATTAACTTTAGGGAATCAATACCTTGAAAATGATTAAAACTTTTACAGATATGATCGTCATTATTCATTTCATTAACGATACAATTGTCAAAAAACTGATATATACCAGGAAAGCCTGAAGTGATATATAGTACCTTCATAATCTCTATTTATACTTAACCTCCGATCTATGATTTGTCTTAGAATAATACCAGTATATGGTTTAGATATTGTTTTGCTCTAAAAAAATAAGTTATATTTAATGGACTCGTCCCATCAAGTAAGCCGTATATATAATTAGACAGATCGAAATAAAAAACACCATTGGGTACCTTAGCTGACAATTTTATTTTTGTAATTTGTATATATTGTCAGAACTATTTTGGAGTAACTGATTGTTAAGTCAAAGTATTTTTGGATCTTTTTAGAATTAACTATATTGGTCACAATCTCATTGTAATATAAATATTTATAAAGTTGATTAAAAAGGCGTTTGTTATTGTAAAAATTAAGGGCATTATATCGGTACCTATTTTTGTTTTGGACTTGAGACTTTCTTTAACCAACTAAAAACATTCTATCATTTATATAATTGGTATATTGGTAGCACCTTCTCATTTCCTTGACTTAATTCAAAAATTAATAGAAAAAATTCTATTAATTTTCCCATAAAAAAATTCCTTTAAGTAAGACAGATTTTTCGCTGTCTACTTAAAGGAAATAATATCATATTGCTATTAATCAATATTTCCAACTTATTATTATGGAGTAAACGAAACAAATTTTATTTTTCTACAATCAGCAATAGTAACAGCACCGGAACTATTAACAAACGTAGTGCAGAAATTACTTTTGCAAAAATTTACAGTTGTCGCTGAAATTGGAACTCCATTAAAGCCTACGGTTATACTTCTTCCAGGAGTTGCCTTACGAAGAACACCGCAGGCGCATCCTTTAGATTTTTTGCACATGGTCATTCACCCCCTGTAAAACATGTCCAAACTTCTATTAAACTATTAACAGAAGATATATTTTATAATATGAAAAATTCTATAATAAGATTGGACAATTTTACATCGTAAAAAAATCAGGCTGTTATACAGCCTGACAACTAGAATTATAAATATATAGTTATGGCGATGGAGAGAATGTAACAGCATCAATTTGATTACAGTCGACAATAAATACAGCTCCTGAAGGGGTAATTCCCGCTCCTGTAATTAAAGTTACACAGCAATCATCTTCACAGAAACTCGCAAAAGTATAAGGTCCTGACGCTACTCCATCTATTGTTAGAAATACAGTTGTTCCTGGTGTTACATCACGTAACTGGTCACACGCACAGCCGGAACATTTGTCATGATGATCATTTTTGCAACCACAGTCATCGAAAGACTTTTTTTTCTTAAAGCCCATTTTTTTTCCTCCTTTATGAGAAATTCCTGAATATGTCAGGGTTAATATATTGTATTAAACAAGTCTTTATTTTGTATGGGTTTAAACCTATGATGGAATAAAATGGGTTTATTTTCCTGCTCTAACTATATCCGAATCAGTAACAATGCTCATTTAAGTTTGTGTAATAATTACCTAAATTATTTTCCAAAAAGTTTAATAGTTTAGCTAAAAGTTACCTGATAAACTTAACTATCTAAGTAATTTAGTAGTTCTAAATACCTGAAAATTTCTTATTTTTGGTTTAAAATGAATTAAATGGTAGTTAAAAGTCGAAACCATGGGCAATGTTTACCTAACTTGAAGTAAACACGTCGTCCATGAAAATCCGATTTTTGACGTGTAATAAGATTTTGTATGTAAGATAGAAATATTAGTTGAAAACTTTCCAGAAGGGAGCATTCTTTTATAAAGTTATTATCCCTTTAGGCATCTGAGTTATCAAATACAATGTATTTCCAATAAAAATCAGTAATCTCAGTCTTGCAGCTTAATAACATAATAATTGGAAAAGTATCTTTAACAGGATCAATGTTATTAATCATTAAGTTAAGTAGTTCGACTGTTATAAAGTCTATAAATATCGTATCCTTAAATGCAATTATTTTTGATTGTTTTATGGTGAAAGAACAGCAGAGTAGCTATAAAATATTTCATTTATATTGTTTAATTATATTGCTGCATTGAGTCATCTCTGCTGTATAAAGAATTTGCATTAAGATTAGGCTTCACCTTCGATTAATTTCATATGATTTCACTTAGCTGCATCTCTACAATCCATCAACGGATTAATACATTTCTCACGTAAGCAAGTTTCTAACAGGAAAACACTAAAAATAGTATAAAAAATAAAAGGTGTTGTAAATATCAAAAGAAATTCCTTTTATAAACACTACACTTATTATATTTAAATAAACAAACAAACAAACCCATTTTCCTCAACTATAGGTTTAAACCTATACAAAATAAAACTTGGTTAATACAATATAATAACCCTGACATATTCAGGTATTTCTCATAAAGGAGGAAAAAAAATGGGCTTTAAGAAAAAAAAGTCTTTCGATGACTGTGGTTGCAAAAATGATCATCATGACAAATGTTTCGGCTGTGCGTGTGATGAGTTACGAGATGTAACACCTGGAACAACTGTATTTCTAACAATAGATGGAGTAGCATCAGGACCTTATACTTTTGCGAGTTTCTGTGAAGATGATTGCTGTGTAACTTTAATTACAGGAGCTGGAATTACTCCTTCAGGAGCTGTATTTATTGTCGACTGTAATCAAATTGATGCTATTACATTCCCTCCATCACCATAACTTTAAATATTTAACATTATCAGGCTGCTGTATAACAGCATGATATTTGTGAGATGTCTAGTAGCAAAGGATGCCGGTGGCATCCTTTATTTCATTTTGGATCAGAGACGATTATTAAATGTAATTACCGGAAAGAGGAAAAAAATTCAAATGCCAATTAGTGATAGTCCATCTCAAAAGGGATTGCCTTAGCTCGAGAAGCCTAATCTAGTGCAACGATAGTATTCAACGAATAAAATCGTTAGAATTCTGCTTTTCTATTGCAAAAAGTATAGAAATATTTACTGATGAAATAATGAAAAGCAATAAAGGTTTTTAGTAATTTTATCTGATATAAGAATAAGGAAGAGTATGGAAAAATTTGTGACAGAAAGCCATGAGAAAACATTTTCGTATTATTATGATTATTTAAAAATTGATGTAATGACATAATTAATAAAAATCTAATGAAAAGTCATCCGTTCTTTGAATTAATGACCCTCCTAAGAATTGATTAGGCTTTGCAACCATTAATCACTAGTTCAAATCTTAGTACATTTTGAGTTGCTATAATTCTCCATGCGGTATATTGATCATTTCATATATTTAATCTACTCTTATTAATCTTTCTGCCATTATAGTTAACTTCTAATATTTTTATTTCAAGATGGCTAACACGTCATCCATCTCCCTAAATTAGATTTCTATTGCTACTTACACCTTGTTTAAATTTCATCTTACAAAAATAAAAGCCACTAACCCTTGTTAGTAGCATGTATATAATAAACTCATATTCGTACCTCTCAAAAGCCGTGGAGACAAACACTGAATCCCACAGAAACAAGAAAGATCAACTTCAATACAGTTGTTAGTTCTAATTAATTCATCGACTCTACATACGTCATCGTCGTCCTGAAATTGTACAAAATGTCCTATTTTATCAAGTGGAAGCAGTAAGCGGAGGGTCACACAGCAATCATGAATATGTTCGACTCTGAAGAAGAAGGTATGAAAACAATCATCACCAACGTTTCCAAATGCTTTAACTAAGCTGCCATCTTTTGTGAATAGAATAAATGGAATGGTGTCACCTAAGCTAGGTACTGTGAGGAGGTTGCTGTAACAACTAATTAGAGGTTTTTGAACTGCGTCTTGAAGATCATGAATATGCTCAATTGCTGTACAAACACAATTTTTATTAGGATTGTTCAACTGTTTTCCCTCCTGGATTTTACTATAGGATAGGCAAAAGATGGAGAAAGTGTGTTAGGTTATCGCCTAATTTCAGAAAAAAGGCTGGAATATATAAAAAAAGACTGCTGAATCAGCAGTCTTATAATATGATGATTTAGTCACGACATTTCTGATGTTTATCGATAGCGCGATTAACTAATGCTGGTGATAGGCATTGGATCGCACAGAAGCAATTAAGGTCAATTTCGATACAGAAGTCTGACTTTTCCAAACCGAAGAAGCCGTTTTCGCCATTATCATCACATGGGCAAGATACGCTTAGTGTTTCACCTTCTTCATCATATGGTCGTAATAATGATAATGTTGCACAGCAATCTTTTAAGTTTTCAACTCGGAAGAAAACTGTGGAGAAGCAGTCATCGTTAAAAAGTCCACCAACATTACCGAATGCCTTGAAAAGTTCACCTTTTTTAGTATATAGAATAAATGGAATTGTGGCGTGACCTGGTGATGTTATAGGATTTAGTAAATTACTATAGCAGCTTGTGGTACAGCTTTCTTCAATGGCTTCTTGTTCGGCTAGGATATGTTCTACTGCGTCACAAACACAGCTTTGATCGTGATGTTTTTTACAACCCATTCAATAACCTCTCCTTATTAATTATATATTTGACCTTAGTCTCTAATAGAGTATGCGCGGGTGTCATGAGGGTGTGGGTGTCTCTCCTTGTTATTTAACTAATATCTCTAATTAACTATCATTAAGTATATGAAAACGCCAATTAACACTGTGATTTATTTGACATTCCTCACAAAAGTTAGTTGAAACCAACCAGGAGCCTAAAGACATTAACTATTAATGACAATAAACTTACAAAATGTGCTTTTCCCCTCTATTAATTACCTATACCAAAAACTCAAATCAAAATAGTATATTAATAAGAGTCTCCCCCTGAACAAACAAGTATTTGTAACATCGCGGTGAGTTGATAGGCAAAAGAAGGGGAATATTCTGATTTTCAAAAAAATCTGAAGTAAATAAAAAAGGGCTGCTGAATCAGCAGCCTTTCAAAAAATTATTTGTCACCACGGTGACGGGGTTTATCAATAGCACGATTAACTAATGCTGGTGATAGGCATTGGATCGCACAGAAGCAATCAAGGTCAACTTCGATACAGAAGTCTGTCTTTTCCAAACCGAAGAAGCCATTTTCTCCATTATCATCACATGGGCAAGATACGCTTAGTGTTTCCCCTTCTTCATCAACTGGTCGTAATAATGATAATGTTGCACAGCAATCTTTTAAGTTTTCAACCCGGAAGAAAACTGTGAAGAAGCAGTCATCGTTGAAAAGTCCGCCAACATTACCGAATGCCTTGAAAAGTTCCCCTTTTTTAGTGTATAGCATAAATGGAATTGTGTCGCGGCCTGGTGCTATTGTTGGATTTAGTAAATTACTATAGCAGCTTGTGGAACAGTTTTCTTCAATGGCTTCTTGTTCTGCTAGTATATGTTCTACTGCGTCACAAACACAGCTTAAATCATCGTGATGTTTTTTAGAACTCATTCATTTTCCTCTCCTTCTAAATTAGATATTTGACTTTGGTCTTTAACAGAGTATGCGTAAATGTCATGTGGGTGTGGGCAAATGTCATGCTTTTTGTGGATACATATCTTTTTTTTATGTTGTGCCCTTTTTTTTTTCGATTTTTCTTAGCTTACTTATTTATCATTTAAAATAATGTTGTATTCATGACGGAGGAAATGCGCTCATAAAGTATATGAAAACACATAGTGAAGGTGTGACCCTAAATGTCAACTTGGTTACAATTAGTTATCTTTGCACTAGCCTCTTTCCGTTTAACTAGATTACTTGTCTTTGATAAAATCACCGAATTTATTCGCCGTCCTTTTCATCGTGAAGTGGAAGAAACGGATAAGAATGGCGATTTAGAAACTTACATTGAAATAAAAGGAAAAGGCTTTAGAGCATGGATCGGTGAGCTTTTAAGTTGCTATTGGTGTACAGGGGTGTGGTGTTCTGCCTTATTATATGGAATTTGGTTAATAAGGCCAGATGCTGCAGAGCCATTGCTTGTTATTTTAGCGATTGCAGGTTTTGCAGGGATTATTGAGACAATCATAACGAGGCTGGTAGATTAGGCTTTACGCTTAGAACAAGATGAAGAATTAAACATAAAATGTGTATAAGCAAATAAAATTGAACTGTTGGATTTATTCGTTTTTAAAGAATGTAACGTTTGTGAAAATGTATATAAGGAAGGTGGGGAACAAATGAATAGAAGTAACACGAATCCTACCGTAAAGTCATCTAATTCAAAACAGACAAAAAATGCTTCCGCTAATCAAAAGAAAGTTAAGAAAAGTGGCTGTGGCTGTGGAAAGAAAAAAAACCGTTCATAAGATAGATGTAAAAAACCGGCAAGTTAGTGAGAAGTCACTTAAAAAATTACGTTTTTCAATGGAATTAAATAGCTTTAGCTAAAAAGACGACTATAATTCACAAAGTGGATTTTAGAGTCGTCTTTTTCTTAATACACCAGAATTTATATAATTTTAGACTTAGTAAGCGTTTCTAAATCCAGCTCCATCGACTAGTGCTTTCCTCTCCTCCTTGCGATAAGCTTAGCATCGACGCTCGCACTCTTCGTGTTTCCTTTATCTCATACGGCTCAGTCCAGTCCATACGTCGCTAAACGGGCTCTGTCTATTTTTCTACCAAAAAAAATCATTCCTAATACTTCTGTTGAAATTTCCATAATCAATGAAAATGATATCTCCCTCATTGGACAACGCTAAATTGTCACTCTTTATATCCCTAGGTCTGATCCCACTTTCCCAAAATTTATCCGATAATTCCGAGATCTTTTTCCTTTGATTCCGGTCATTCATAGATACTTGTTGGGTCATTTTCTTCATGATAATCCAGCCATGACCATATTCTTTCACCAGACATAGGTGTTTCCGCAAATGTCGGGGACATTCTTTGTATATTTCAACTTCATTTTCATTGCATTTTTGGCCTTGCCTACTGATGGCTACTTTTAATACATACCCATTATTGAGATCAAAGACAATGCGAAAGACTCCATAACCAATCACGGGATATTTTAATCCCAGTATCTTTTTAGCTTTACGCACAATCCGATCTGTAGATTGATAGCTGTATTGTTCCATTTTGTCTAACCACAATCGGATCGCCTGCAATTCATCTTCAAGTAAAAACGATTTTTGATTTGAAGTAGGTATGTTAAGATTCCCCCTTCCTACTTTCATTAACTGACCTTAGTCAACTTTTAAGATATGTTATGCAGAAAGGTCCGAGCTTGTAGAATGAACTCGCTGAGTTTTTTGGTTTTTAGTAAAAATTTTAACGAGCTACCAAAGTAACAGATCATAAAGGGAGAAGGAGACCATAAGAAGTGTAAGTTGAAGGCAATATTGAAAACTGGGCTAAAACCGAAGGGCACTAAAAAGTCCGTTTAAAGAGAAAAAGAAGCTAACGACCTACTAAATATCCCTGACCTTCAGATACTCTGACATTTGTGTGACCTCATCTGTCAGTAGCTTACTAGCTTTATAAGCTTTATTAAGAGGAACTGATTGAAAACCACGACAAACACACTAAAATTTGAGAAAAGAACGTTTGTCCATTTCAAATCTCGCAATTCTCCATATTCTATAATAGTAGGAATAGATTAATATAAAGGAGAGATTTGATGAAACTTTATTTAGATCCGGGTCATGGCGGTTCTGATCCGGGTGCTCTGGGCAATGGCTTGAAAGAGAAAGACATTGTTTTAGATATTGCTCTTAAAATACGAACGATTATAACGAATAATTATGAAAATGTTGAAGTAAAGATGAGTCGTACAAGTGATACTAATAAAAGCTTGGAGCAACGAACAAATGAGGCTAATTCTTGGGATGCAGATTATTATTTATCAATCCATTGCAATGCATTTAACGGATCTGCACGAGGTTACGAAGACTTTATTCACAGTAGCCTTTCTGACTCTTCATTGTCGGGTAAATATCAAGATCTTTTACATGAAGAAATAACAAAAATAAATCAACTTACAGACCGTGGGCAGAAAAAAGCAAATTTTCACGTTTTACGTGAATCGGCTATGCCAGCAATCTTAACTGAAAATGGATTTATCGATAACGTGAACGATGCTACCCTAATGAAAGATTCTTCATGGCGCCAGAAAGTTGCACAAGGTCATGTAAATGGTTTAGCAAGAGCTTTTAATCTTCAACGTAAACCAGATGATACTGGTACGGTTTATAAAGTAATCGCTGGTTCTTTTAAGTCAAAAGTAAATGCGGAAGAGCGAGTATCTTACCTGCAATCAAAAGGTATCGAGTCTTTTGTCTATTCAATGAACGTTTCAGGTGAAACTTGGTATCGTGTTCAAGCTGGTGCCTTTTCAAGTCGAGAAAATGCTGAAAAACGTTTAGAGGAAATCAAAAATGCAGGAATTGGAGATGCTTTCATTATTACCGATGGCGCTGAATCTAATGAAAACGTCAAGCCGGGATATTCTATAGTAGGTCAAACCTTTCTGTCTCCAGAACAAATGAACCAGTATATAAAACAAATGAATCCAAATGCTCCAGAGTTGGCTAATTATTATTTAACTTTTGGAGAGTATTATGGGATTAGAGGAGACATTGCCTTTGTCCAAGCAATCCATGAAACAGATTTTTTTCGATTTACAGGAGTCGTAAAACCTAATCAAAACAACTATTGCGGATTGGGAGCAACAGGGTCAAATAATCCGGGCGCAAGTTTTAAGACACCAAGAGAAGGTGTACTTGCCCATATCCAACATTTATTTGCATATGCCTCTACCAAACCGTTACCAAATGAGTATCCATTAGTTGATCCCCGTTTTAATCTTGTAAAAAGAGGAGCTGCTACTTCTTGGATCACTTTAAACGGAAAATGGGCTGTTCCAGGAACTAATTATGGACAATCAATAGTAGCTCTGTATGAAACAACGATTAGATCGACTATACAAAAACTAGAGGATATCATTGAGGAGATAAAAGCCTAGTCAAATGTAGGTTGAATTAGTTACCAGAAATTTGTTAAAAGCGAAGCCTATGGGCTCCGCTTTTTCATTTTTTTATATAATTAGTTTAAATGTCCCCTGAATGAAAACATTTATACATGTGCAAGTTCTGGTGCTTGTACATTAAGTGGTGGAGGAATTAACCAACCTTTTTCCTTGTTTATACGTAATAATCGTACGCCATACTGTGCTTTTGTGGTATGGAATTGACCAAACATCATGCCGATGTCTTCTCTAATGGACTGACCAATAATTTGACTACATGTAACTAGTCCAGCCGCAATATCTTTAGAAACAGATGCAGCAATTTCAGGGTCACTAAATCTAGCGCCTACAGGAATACTTTCTAAAGAGGCTTTTGGTCTTTCAGGTGGAGAAGGTGGTAGACCAATACCATTAACTTTCAACAAATTTTCAACTTGTTCTATTTCCTGCTTCATAGATTGAATACAGTCTTCAAGGTACTTTTTAAGGTCAGTATCACCTGTATGGTTGATGAATGTTTGGTACCCAGCTACATACCCTTTTGTACCATTAAGATAACTCCAAACACCGAACACTTCACCATAATGCATTGGCTCATTTTGCGGATTATCGCTTAAGATTCCCATAATCGTCCTCCCTATTTGAAATACATTCATTTCTGGGCCTCCCTTTAAGTGGTTTGACCACCCTTTTATAATCCCTAAAAACAACTACGATATTCTTAATTAATATGGGTATTTAAGATAACCTTATCAAGAATAGATGATTCCCTATTTATAGGCTCTCGATAATAAATCAAAGGTTCACCACTATGATGTAGGTTCGATTATCAGTTCCAAAACATAAACAATTCCTACCGAAGTTTTTGAAGTCTAAGGAGCTCAGGCATTAATTGCGAAAAGATAAATAACTACATTTTTTTACATAAAGAAGATAAGGAAGCAAATGATAACAATGTATGTTAAATAAAACTTTAATAAAAACAAAGGTGGAGCAATATGCCAGGCTGGGTAGAAGTGATCATTCGTTCAGTTCTCATTATTATGGGGTTATTCTTTATAACAAAATTATTGGGGAAGAAGCAATTTTCAAAGTTGTCTTTTTTTGAATACATAGTAGGAATTACGGTGGGTGACATTGCTGGAACAATTTCCATGGACCTCGAATTAAATATTGTAAACGGGATCACTTCAATTTTAATTTGGTCTTTGTTCCCATTAATTGTTTCGTATTTCTCTTTAAAAAGTATCGTTTTTCGAAAAATAGTTGAGGGGACGGCAACACCATTTATCAGGGATGGAAAGGTCCTAGAAGAAAACTTAAGGCGTGAGAAGTATACGACAGATGAACTGATGGAGCAGTTAAGAAAAAAAGATGTTTTTCACCTTGACGATATTGAGGCTGCGACGCTTGAAACAAATGGAGAATTTAGCATCCTCCTAAAGAAAGAAAAGCAACCTGTTAAGTGGGGAGACCTTTTTGGGGTCGGTCCAAAGGTAAAACTACCCCAAACTATAATTAGTGATGGTAATTTTATAGAACAAGATATTTATGAGGCAGGATTTAGCTTAGAATGGGTAAAAACTCAACTGCAAAACCGACAATCAACTGTGGAGGAGATTTTTCTAGGCCAAGTCGATCATTTAGGAAACATCTACCTAGATTACTACAAGGACCGTTTAGAAGACTAAATCTCCCTAAATAAGGAAAGCTACGAAATTAAAAAGAGGGTAATACGATTGGGGAAACTAGAGTATGGGTTCGAAATTTTCTTAGATGGTCTATATAGACATCATGATCGAAACAAAAGAGATCATGATCAGCAAATGAAAAGGAAAGATTCAGAGCTAATAGAGCTAGAATCTGTTGCAGATACATTTGATCGAAAAATGGAAAGCTCTGCAGATGCCATGGAAAGATGGTTGATTGCGAGAAGAGATAAAAATTGAATGTAAATTAATTCTAAATTCACCAAACTAGAATCCTAGAAATTTTAAAAAGACTACTAAATTTCCGCACATGTCCCATGAAATGTCTATACCAAATGAGGTCCCCTGTCATATCTTGTAAAGACTCTAAGATAACAGGAGGTGCTTGCACATGAGTTATGGCTATGGTGGCGGTAACTATGGTAACCAAGGTGGTTACTATGGATCTACATTCGTATTAATCGTCGTATTGTTTATTTTATTAATTATTGTTGGTACTTCTTTCTACAACTAATAGTAAACCTCCTTAAAGGAAAAACAGAAAGTACGAGCAAACTGGCTCGTACTTTCCATGTTTTTCCGACCGTATTTAAAGCCAGGCACACATCGCCTAGTGCTTCATAATATATAAAATCAGTTAAGGAGGCTAAGGAAATGGATAATCAATTCTTCAAGAATATTGAAAAGAAAACAGGCGTTAAAATGAATGACGTGATCTCATTAGCCAATTCATTGCAAAATGCCAACTTCAAAGATGAAAACACAGTCCGGGGTGTCATTAGACGTGTCTCACAAATCGCAAATAAACCGGTTTCTAAACAAATGGAAGACAAAATTGTTAAATCAATAGTTAGTGGCGATGAAAAGTTAGACTTTAACACAATCTCTAAAATGATTAATAAGAAATAGAAGAATGCCTTCCAAAATTGGAGGGCATTTTTACATAAGTGCCTTTACAAACCTAGATGCTACTGCTTTTCTCCCTCTACGCTGATAAGGAATGGAGATGGATAACCCTTTCCTAGCTCGAGTCATTGCCACATAAAGCAGGCGCCTTTCTTCTTCGACAAATGCAGGATCTCCTTTTCTTAAGGAATCTAACGAGAATTCATGTGGGAGAGAACCATCCACAGCACCAATGATATACACATTGGTGAATTCAAGTCCTTTTGAGCGATGAATCGTCATAAGCTGAACAGCTTCAGTGCTCGTTTCACGTGACTTTCTCAATGCTGATTGTGTGGCAATCATATGATCGACATGTTGTAGAAATTCACGAACGCTAGTAAATTTATTTGCCATGACTTTTAAATCTTTAATGTCATCGGACCCTTTTTCAATCGTGTTTCCTTCGTTCCCTTGTTTTTTTAGATAATCAGAAAAACCAAGCTCTTTTTCAATGGTTGCAATGGCTAGAAGAGGTTGAAGAGTCTGCAACGTGTGGACTCTTGGAACAACCTTCTTTAATTTTGCTAATTGAAAATGCTGGAGGTTTTGAAGCTTTAAAAGTGCTTCTAATAAGGTACAATCATGTAATACCGAGAATGCCTTTAAATCATTTAGAACAGACTGTTTAAGAAAAAGAGCACGAATTAAGTCACCGATTGCTGACACATCGTCAGGATTTACACTGAGTCGCAAGTAGGCAAGTAAGCTTTTGACCATCTTTTTTTCATAAAAGGAAACCTGTCCTTGTTCGATCACAAAGGGAATACTAGATGAAACAAAGCGTTCTAACACAGCACGTCCTGCAGAGTGAGTCCGGTAAAGAATCGTAAAATCGCGAGGTGCCGCACCATCCCTTATTTTTTCCTGAATATCATTTAGAATTAACGTGGCTTCTTCTTCCTCATCAAAAGGAAAAAAGAACAGCGGAGCTAAATCGCTCCCATACTGAGCAGTCATTTTCTTAGAAAGTCGCTCCTTATTTTTGGAAATGACATGGTTAGCTGTCGAAACAATTGTGTGATCTGAGCGATAATTTTCACTTAGGGTCACAACTTTGGCAGTCGGATAATCTTTTTTGAAATTCAAAATAAAAGATGGCTCACTACCTCTAAATCCATAAATCGACTGATCATCATCGCCAACTACACAAAGGTTGTTGCTGTGAGAAGACAACAGACGAATAAGCTCGTACTGCACAGGGTTTATATCCTGAAATTCATCGATTAAAAAATAGTGAAATCTCCGTTGATACTGCTGAAGTAGGTTTTCATTTCCTTTAAGCATCTCATAGCATTGGACCAACATATCATCAAAATCAAATTGCTTATTTTGCTGTTTTTGTTGCTCATAACGCTTATAAAGAGTCAGTACCTGTTCTTCCCATTTGTCCGTGGTTTTAACGGAATCAGGCGTTTGTAATGTATTTTTCCATAATCCAATTTGTTGAATCGCTTGATCAAAAGCAAATTCCTTTTCATCAATTCCGAGCTCTCTGCAGCTAGATCTTAAATACTGCTCCTTTTGCCAATCCCACTTTAGTAGCTTGTCCCCTGAATACCTTTCACGATCGGCATGAATGAGGATTTTGTAAAAAATACTGTGAAATGTACCAGACACCAGGTTTGATACGGGTAGGTTTGCACTTTTTGCTTGCAGATGAATACGATCCTGCATTTCGCGGGCAGCTTTTGTTGTAAACGTGACGAGCATCATCGACTTTGGATCGATGTTTTTTTCTTGAATCATATAAAGTGCTCTTGTTGTTAGTACACGGGTTTTACCGCTACCTGCTCCTGCTAAGACAAGAAGGGGACCATCCGTTTCTTTAACTGCCATTTCTTGTTCAGCATCAAGAGGTAAACCGCCTACGAATGCAGAATGTTTATGATGAGGTGGTGAAAACGGTGTCAGGATTCTCGAAGGCATCGGTAAGCGCCAATTCGTTTCCGTTTCTATTTGATCAGAGTCAATTTTTCTAGACTTTGGAATTCGAAAGCCATTTTTTTCTTCATATATCGTTTCAGGCTCGCTACCTTTTTCTTTAGGAATAAGTTTTTCACAATAAGTCTCGCATTCTAAGTCACTATTTTGAATACTATGATAAAAATACGGCTTCGTACGCAAACCTAAATATAGTTTCACAGGTTCTTGACAGCAAGCACAAAGTACGTTGCCAGCAAGACTAGCTTCATAGATTCGCTGATAACTTTCACGAGGTAACGTGGATAAAAAGATGAGTTTTTCTAGGTGTTTTGCACAATTCACTATGTAACCTCCTCCCATAAATTGAATGGTAACGACGTATTATGTAGAACAAAAGCGCAAGCGCGACGACCATCGCCATGACTGCACTAGCACGTTAATCGCTCGGAGCTGGATGCAGAAACGCATACTTTTTAATAAATTTTATACTTTCTGAAACTAGAAACAAAAAGTCACAAACTCTATCATATCAGATCACAGCAGTCTCGAAAAGAGAGTGGGTACAGGTTTAAAAAAAGGGAAATTAAGGGAACGAAAAAATAAGAGGTGATCGTAATGGGCTATATACTGCCAATACAACTAGACACGTACACGCAATATGTAAACCGAACAATTCCAGCTAAAAACGACTATGCACAGGTGCCGGCTACAGCAACTATTTTATTGAATAATCAATACATTGAAGAAGAACGAAGACAGGATCAACAACGATTTTCACAAATTTTAGATACATATAAAAAAAGAGATGACGTAAGGAAGAACCCTTCTTCAAAATACACGGGAAAAGGGAAGTTGTTTAACGAATACGTTTAGCCGATCCAAAAATGCATAAAAATGGGACGTGAAGATCGTTAATGTCTCATCTTGGTTGCTTTTTTAGAACGGCTATTACTGTCTACATAACTAAATTGATTCGTAATGATTTAGCTGAGATATTTGTAGAAAATTATCTACTTTGGGTGAAAGGTAAGTAAGCGATTATTGTGCTTGAACATGTAAGCCTTGACCTTCGAGCCATTCAGCGTATAGTACGTCTTCAATTCGGTCGATATTTTTTTTATGTAATTCTTTTCTAAGCCACCCGTCATCAAAACCAGCTTGTTTCAAATTCGCACTTATGACAACTCCATCGCTGATAAACGTAATTGGAATGTGAACTTCAGTGGGTTGCAGATTTAAATCTTGATTTGTTGGTACATCGTAAGTCGATTTTCTTAATACACTAATGGTGCCATCTGTTTCAAGGACAGCATACTCAACCTCCCGCAAAGAAAAAACACCCTTTGAACGGACCAGATGTTGCAGTTGATTAATGTCTAATTTGTTTTTTTTCAACTGTTCTTTCGAAATTTTTCCGTGATGAATAATAATGGAAGGTCGTCCCTCTAAAAATCCTCTAGAAAGATTCCATTTTTGTGTAATCGTTTCAAGTAGATAAATCAAAGCTCCCCATATCGTGATGGCAAATAAAATTCTTGAAATGCCAACCTCATCGTCAAAAACAGCGTTTCCGACAAACTCACCTAAAACAAGTGCAGAAATAAAATCAAATGTGGTAATTTGAGTAATCTGTGTTTTTCCAAGAATTTTTGCGACAATGAACAATCCGATAAAGCCAATAATTAACTCCAATACCATTTGTGCATAATCCACTATGTATCACCTTCCACTAGGACTAACTTATCTGTGTTAGCTTTTGCAGAAGAGGTGGTTTTTATTTCAAATACAACCAGAAAAAAACCCGGTGATATCAGTCTAGAATATCGCCGGGTTACCTTTTATTAAATTTCTACACTCTTAATCATTGTCACATGTGGAATGCCTGCGTCCATGAATTCTCCTGACACAGTGTCATAACCAAAGTGCTTGTAGAAAGCTTCTGCATGTGTTTGAGCGTTAAGTTTTAGTTTTTGAATTCCTTTTGTTTGTGCGATTTCTTCGAGTTTGTTCATAAGCAATTTTCCTGCACCATTTCCTCGATAATCGGAAAGTACACAGATTCGTTCAAGCTTACCAATTCCGTCGACTACACGGAAACGTGCAGCACCAACGGGCTTTTTATCGTCATACAAAACAATGTGGTCAGCTTCTTGCTCGTATTGGTCAATTTCTTCTTCCTCTGGAACCTGTTGTTCGGCAACAAACACGAGCCGTCTTACTGTATATGCATCTTCAAGCTGTTCATCTGTCGTTACAATTAATACTTCCACTTAGTTGGATTCCTTTTCAAGTAAGAAGGTTTCATAAACAGTCCATGATCCATTTTCCAACTGATACAGAAGGTGGAAACGATCGATCGTTTCTTCGTGCTTTGTATCGAGCATTTTTAGGCTTCCGAGTACATCGGAATGTTCATCATCAGATAATTTTTGGCCAACTGTAATATGTGGAACAAATGAAAATTCAGGTTGACTTTCCAATGCGCCTTTATGAAGGATAGCATGTAGCTCACTCAGTTTATCTGTTGGTTCTACCTTTAAATATATCGTGTTATTTACAGGTGAAAAAGAGCTGAATTTTTGGATGCTAATCTTAATTCGTTCTGCATTCTTTGCAATCCTGCGAAGATCTTGGGCAATCTCTTTTACTTCGTCTTCTGTTGCTTCAAAAACAGTTTTGAGTGTAATATGTGGAGCAATTAACGCGTAATGTGGGTCATAACGTTTACGATAAGAGTTTACTAAATCCTGTAATTTTTTTGATGGAAAAAGGATAATTCCAAATTTCATGATATTCCCTCCAGACATTTTTGTTTTTAATAGGTAGGATAATATTCTTTTGTTACCAAGACTGCGTTTCGGCATCCAGATACAGTGCCTAGCCCCGTGCAGTCGTCTTATGCTTGTCGGCTGAACAAGGCACTTCCGCTTTTGTATGTCATTATATCAAAATTTCGTTGTGAAACATATTAACAGGCGTTTAACCGAACATTTCTTTTAGTAGTGGTGTTAAAAGTGGTTGCCAATATTTCCAAGTGTGGTCGCCTTTAAATTCTTCATAGTGATAGGGAAATCCTTTTTTTTCGAGCAATTTTTGCAATTCTCGATTTGGTGTAATGAAATCTTTTACTTGGCCATCCGTCGTTTTTACTTGCGTTTCCTCTGTTCCAATTTGATGGAAAATGGAAGGGAGAGAAGGTGAGGTAAAATCTTCAACTGCTTTTGTTACATCTTCATTTACAAAAGGTGATTGCAAGATTAATTTCCCAAATGTATGTGGGTAGGCAAGCCCTGTTAATAAAGAAACTGTCGCACCTAATGAGTCGCCAATCAGGGCTCGTCCGTGGCCGACTTGATAGGTAGGAAATTCTTGATCTAAAAAAGGGACCAGCTCATGCGCTAAAAAGCGAACATAGGCAGAAAACTTTTCTCCTTGAGGGTGGTATTTATCTTTTCGATCATTCACATCGTTATAGGGAATTCCTACAATGATTAAGTTTTCAATTTCATCTTCCTTTAACAATGCTTCAGCCTGCCTGGCGACACGACCAAGACGGAAATAGTCTTGTCCATCTTGTGCAATCAATAAACTATATTTATATAGTGGAGAGAAGTTTTCAGGTAAATAAATTAAAAGAGTTAACTCCTCTTGTAAAGCAGTTGAGTAAAACATTTCTTCTTTAATAATGCCGGTTTGTTTTGTCATGATAACCTCCAAAGCTGTCTTATGAATTGAAGCGCTTCCATCATCAGTGTAAGTCTTATGCTGCTTCAACTAAGTTTACCACGATTGCCTGAAAAGTTCACAGTGAATCGCTTATCAACAATCAGGGCAATGTTTAAAAAAGAATCAACGGGGAAAGTAACAGTAAAGCCTATTAAAAATTGAAAGGAGAATCACAATGATTAAAAAACAAAAAGTGATTTTATCCGGTATTGCATTATCAACAATAGGTGTTACTTCTCTTGTATTAAAGGACAAGTCCCGACGATACAAAATAGAAGATTCAATGAAAAAGGCGAAGCGAAAAATTATGAAGTTCATGTCAAAGGAAGTAAAATTAGACAACTTTCCTGTGAAAAAAGCAGGTCACCCCGATCCACATGATATCGACGACAACAAAATGGTATCTGAAGGTGCTATGTATGCAGTTCAGTACTATGATGAAAAAAAACAATAGATTGTAAAGATAGGTGCCCAAGTAGATTTGGGCATTTTTTTAACATATAAGAAAGTATAAAATTTGATACTAAGTCTGCGTTTCGCAAGTCCAGCTCCAGCGCCTAGCCCCGACGCACAGGACGTGCTAGTGCAGTCGAAGCGACAGGACGTCGCGTTCTCGACTGCCTCGAGGTCATAAGTCAATTCTAAATTGAAGGCAAAGAACGCCTTCTACCCTAGAATCGCCTTATGCTATGCCTAAGGCTGACCAAGGCGCTTGCGCTTTTTTTATCGAGAAATTTGATACATCCCCTAACTAAGATAATAGTTTCCCTCTATATAATTAACCCAGAACTCCCTTCCTAATTATACCGAAAATCCGATTCCTTTTTTAATTTTCAGGAAACGATTGACTTTACTTTCATATTCTATATAATGAAGCTAATTAATCCGATTAACCTGATGTGAATTATTCGTAAGGTGGGTGAGTAGAATGTTTTTAACAATAAAAAATGTTTCAAAGGAATTTCCAGGGCGTGATCGTTCTGAAATTGCTTTATCAAATATTGATTTAGATGTGAAGGAAGGGGAATTTGTCTCAATTTTGGGACCCTCTGGTTGTGGCAAATCAACATTGCTCTCAATTGTCGCAGGCCTAACTACTCCAACTTCGGGAGAACTTATCCTCCAAAATAATCCGATAAAAGGACCCGGAAAAGAACGTGGAATGGTTTTTCAACAGGCTGCCTTATTTCCTTGGTTATCTGTTGAAGAAAATGTCATGTTTCCGCTCCAAAAGGAATTATCCAAGAATGCTGCGCGTGAGCTCGCACATAAATACTTGTCGATGGTTCAATTGAGTAATTATACAACCCATTCACCACATGAATTGTCAGGTGGAATGCAGCAACGTGTTGCCATTGCAAGAGCACTTGCGATGGACCCTGCACTACTTTTAATGGATGAACCATTTGGAGCACTTGATGAGCAGACGCGCTCAAGGTTACATGAAGTGTTAGAAGAGATCTTTCTCGAAACAAAGAAAACGATTCTTTTTGTCACACATAGTATTCAAGAGTCTTTAAAGCTCTCAGACCGAATTGTTGTGATGGGTACTCAGCCAGGTCGAATTTTAGACGTGATTGAGCTAGACTTTCCACGTCCACGTGAACAAACCCGCGCGGAGCTATTACCTTATGAAGTAAAAATTAAAAGCTTGCTAAAAGCAGAGATTGATAAAGTCGTAGAAAAGGAGTTACAGCATGCAGCCAGCCGTTAAACGCATCCTCTTTTATGGCGGACTTTTTGCTCTATGGGAGCTTGCTGTTCACCTATTTGGAATTTCAGAAGTTTTACTACCTGCACCATCAGATGTTTTTACCTCATTATATAGAGGCTTTGCAGATATGACGCTTGTTTACGACGTAATGGCTAGCTTTAGACGACTAGCAATTGGGCTTGCCATCTCCTTAACACTCGGAATGTTGTTAGGGGTCCTATTAGCAAAATCAAAAACAGCGGACGAAACGCTTGGCTCACTGATTTTAGCCCTTCAAGCTGTACCAAGTATTGTCTGGCTTCCACTAGCCATTATGTGGTTTGGACTTAATGAAGCGGCAGTCACATTCATAGTCGTTCTTGGTGGAACTTTAGTTATGACAATTAATATGAGAACAGGAATTAAAAACGTCCCACCACTCTATATTAATGCAGCCAAAACAATGGATTACCGTGGCTTTAGTTTGTTTTGGAAAGTCATTTTCCCTGCATCCATTCCGTATGCAGTAACAGGCACTAGATTAGCATGGGCTTTTGCCTGGAGAGCATTGATGGCAGGAGAATTGTTGAGCACAGGTCCAGGTCTTGGTTACTCACTAAGATTCGCCTCAGACTTTGGAGATATGAGTCTAGTTATTGGAATTATGATGATCATTATGGTTATTGGAGTTGTTGTTGATCTTCTTTTCTTCCAGCGCGTAGAAAAGAATGTCATGAGAAAATGGGGATTAGAAACTTAAAATACGGGGGAAAGAATCATGAAAAAATCATTGTTTTTATCAATTATTGCTGCTTTAATGATCGGCCTGTTAGCGGCATGTGGATCAGCGAGTACTCCAAGTGGTAGCGGAGAAAAGAAAGAAATTGTCATTGGGTATTTTCCAAACATTGATCATGTACCAGCGATGATTGCGAGAGAAAAGAAGTACTTTGAAGACTCTGTTGGTGAAAATGTGAAAATCTCTTACAAAACATTTGCGGACGGCCCAGCATTTATGACAGCTTTAAAAACAGGTGATATTCACGCAGGATTAGTGGGTCCAGGACCTGTCATGAACAACTATGCAAATGGTGCAGATGTGAAAATTCTTGCAGGTGCATCTTCAGGTGGAACAGTTATCGTAGCAAGTGAAAAGAGTGGTATTAAAAGTATTGAAGAAATTGAAGGAAAAACATTCATTACACCAGGTGTAGGTTGCACACATGACGTACAAATGGAAACATTTTTACAAGACTTCGGAATTAGTTCAGCACGTATTGGTGGAACGTTAAAGCATGTAACAGGTAACCCAGCACAATACGGCGCAATGTTTGAATCAGGAAAAGTAGATTTAGCAGCAGTTCCTGAACCATGGGCATCTCAATTCGTTAAAGATGGAGCAACAATTCTAGTAGATTCAGACGAAATTTCATACGGAACGACATTACCAAATACCGTGTTAGTAACAAGCAATGAATTAATTGAGGAAGACGAAGAGCTTGTAAAAAACATCGTAAAAGCACATGAAAAAGGTGTAAGCTTTATTAACGAAAATAAAGACGAAGCACGTGAGATTGCAATTAAATCAATTAAAGAGGCAACAAACCAAGAATTAGATCCTTCAATCATAGACAGTGCATGGGAGCGCGTTCGTTACACAACTGAAGTAGATGCAGAAGTTGTTCAAGAATTTGCAAACTCTTCATTTGAACTAAAATTCTTAAAAGAAAAACCAGAATTTGATGAACTAATCGACACGTCATTTGCAAGCAAATAAGGGGATAGCATCGTGAAAAAACTCATACTTGCTTTGTTCCTCACCGTATTCTTGACAGCATGTGGACAGTCAGTAAACCTTGAAGAACACTTTAGCCTGAGTGGTCAAGTTGAACCACTACAGGCTGTTAATCAAGATGGTGAATCTGTAAAAACAGCAGACTACAAAGATTCAGTCTGGCTGGCAGCATTTATTTTCACAAATTGCGACACGGTATGTTCACCAATGACTGCCCACATGGCAAAATTACAGCAACAAATAAAAGACAAAAATCTAGATGTGAATATGGTGTCATTCTCAGTCGACCCTGACAATGATACAAAAGCGGTTGTAAAAACATTTGGTGAACAATTCGGAGCAGACTTTACCAACTGGGACTTCCTAACAGGCTATGATCAAGCAGAAATCGAAACCTTCTCAAACAAAGGCTTCATGGCCCCAGCAGCAAAAGTCGAAGGCTCCAGCCAATTCGTACACAGCACAAACATCTATCTCATCAAAGGAAACACGATCCTAGAACAATACGACGGAGTCTCAGACGTACCCTACGATAAAATAATTGAAGATATAAAGCTACTAAATTAACATAAGACTCTTGCAATTCGTACTGGAATAAGGTAAAGTAGTAAAAAACATAAACAATTCAAAAATTTCATAATACTTTCTTATCAAGAGAGGCAGAGGGACTGGCCCTATGAAGCCTCAGCAACCGGTCAATAACGAGTGAAGACTCTTGGATCGATTGATTTTTGCCAGGTTTAAACACAAAAACTATGTTGTTTTCTGATTTAGCCGTTTGATAATAAAAAATTGAAGCGAACAAAGCGCCCTTGTTTGTTCGAAGCAATTTTTTATTATCAAACGCAGTCACGCGTCAGCGTGACGTGCAAGCGAATGCTTGCAGCTAAACCAGAAAACCTCTAGGCTCTATGTTTAAACCTAACCAGCTAAAATCAATCTACCTTCCAAAAATCTTCCGAGTGCCAAGGTGCTAACTCCAGCAAGCAACACCTTTCGCTTGCAAGATAAGAAGAAGCCGACTATAACATACCAAGACTTCTTCTACATGAGGAAGTCTTTTTGTTTTTTTACAAGCTTCTTCACACATCCCAAATCAAAAGACTACATATTCCTAAGGATGGTGACAATCATGAATCAAAGAATTGAAACAAAGCTAGCGCAAATTGGCAATCGAAGTGAAAAAGTCACAGGAACCGTTAATCCACCCGTTTATTTTTCAACAGCCTATCGACATGCTGGAATCGGGGAATCGACTGGTTTTGATTACATTCGGACTGGTAATCCAACCCGTAGGCTTGTAGAAGACGCAATAGCAGATTTAGAGCATGGCACTGGAGGATTTGCTTTTAGTTCTGGAATGGCAGCCATTCAAACGATCATGGCCCTGTTTGAAAGTGGAGATGAGCTCATCGTGTCCTCAGATTTATACGGCGGAACGTACCGCTTGTTTGAAAAAGAATGGAGGAAATATGGACTACAATTTCAATACGATGACTTTACAGATTTAAATGCTACAGAACAGAGAATATCATCACAAACAAAAGCATTGTTCATTGAAACGCCAACAAACCCTTTAATGCAAGAAGCAAATATAAAGGAGCTGGCAAGCCTAGCTAAACGTCACAACATACTAGTAATCGTTGATAACACCTTTTACACACCTGTTATTCAAAAACCAATTCTTGATGGAGCCGACATTGTAATCCATAGCGCAACAAAGTACTTAGGTGGACACAATGATGTGCTCGCAGGTTTAGTAGTAACAAAAGGGGAGGAGCTTACTGTTGCGTTTGCTGAACATCAAAACGCAATCGGCGCTGTATTATCACCTTTTGATTCGTGGTTGTTAATACGAGGAATGAAAACTTTATCACTGAGAATGAAGCAGCATCAAAGTAACGCACAGGAATTGGTCGAATTTTTGGAGCAGCAGCCCGAAGTAACAGATGTTTTATACCCAGGAAAAGGCGGCATGATCTCGTTCCGACTACAAAGGGAAGAATGGATTAATCCGTTTTTAAAAAATCTAAATACGATCACGTTTGCGGAGAGCTTAGGCGGAGTGGAGAGCTTTATCACCTATCCTGCAACGCAAACACATATGGATATTCCAGAAGAAGTAAGAGCAGCTAATGGAGTGTGTAATCGTCTTTTACGATTTTCAGTAGGAATTGAACATGCGGAAGACATTAAGGCAGATTTGCAAAAAGCCTTTTCAACTATGAAGGGAGCTGAAGCTGTTGAGCAACTCTGAATGGACGTTTCAGACGAAACTGTTGCATAACGATTCAAAGGTCGACAAGGAAACAGGGGCAGTAAGTGTTCCGATTCATCACTCCTCCACTTTTCATCAAGTTGATATTGAAGAGTTTGGGAAATACGATTACAGTCGGTCTGGAAACCCGACCAGAGAAGCTCTGGAAAACGCGATCGCAGAGTTAGAGGATGGAACGAGAGGGTTCGCTTTTTCATCAGGGATGGCTGCGATCTCAACAGCTTTCCTGCTCCTTTCAAAAGGAGATCATGTTGTCATTTCAGAGGATGTTTACGGTGGAACGTTTCGGATGGTTACAGAGGTATTATCCCGTTTCGGAATTGATTACACGTTCGTCGACATGACTGATCTTCATGATGTAGCTTCAAAAATTAAACCAAATACAAAAGTAATTTATATGGAAACCCCTTCAAATCCATTGCTGAAAATTACAGATATTAGTGGCATCGTAAAGCTTGCCAAGGCAAATAATTGTCTAACATTTTTAGATAATACCTTTATGACACCAGCTCTTCAACGACCATTAAGTTTAGGAGTTGATGTTGTATTGCATAGTGCAACGAAATTTCTTGCCGGTCATAGTGATGTGTTGGCAGGATTGGCTGTAGTGAAGGACGCCGAACTTGGCCAGCAAATTTACAAGCTTCAAAACTCATTCGGAGCAGTACTTGGTGTACAGGATGCATGGCTCGTTCTGCGGGGTATGAAAACTTTACATGTGCGACTGCAGCAATCAACTGCTTCAGCTCGTAAAATCGCGGAAGCATTAAGTAAACAACCAAAGGTAGAGGAAGTGTATTACCCAGGTTTAACCTTCCATAAAGGCTATTCGATTCAACGCTACCAAGCAGATGGACCTGGTGCCGTTCTTTCTTTTAAACTACCAGATGCGGAGGCAGTGAAAACCTTTGTACAAAATGTAAAATTACCAGTGTTTGCAGTTAGCTTAGGAGCAGTAGAATCAATCCTCTCTTATCCTGCTAAAATGTCACATGCAGCAATGCCGAAAGAAGAACGAGAAGCAAGAGGAATTACCGATGGTTTACTGAGGTTAAGTGTGGGACTTGAAAATGCGGAAGATTTAATTAAAGATTTTGAAGGTGCATTTGCAAAGTTGCCATTGGTACAGAAGTTTCGGAATGTGAAAGTAAGGTAACCACTTCAGATTTTGAGGTGGTTTTTTTCTACCAAATTTCTGTTTAATAATAGAACTCCTATCTTCTTTGTTCTGTTTTAAATACGTCGCTCATAACCTATCATATAAAATACTATGAATTCAAAACAATTACAAAAGTTTGACAGTTTGAATGTTACATATGGTAAGATAAGATAGTAGTTTTTACACAATTTTTACAAAGGGGGATATATAATGAAGAAATTACGTAGTAGTTTTATGTTTGTAATGATATTGACTTTAATTATGATCATTGCAGCATGTGGGAACGAAGGGGCATCAGGTGGAACAGCTGATGAAGGCGGAGAAGATAAAGCTGAAAAGCAAGACCTTAGCCTTTTAACCGGTGGAACTGGTGGAACGTATTATCCACTTGGAGGACAAATGGGGAAAGTAATTACTGACAATACAAATGCACAAATTACACCGCAAACTTCTGGTGCTTCAGGAGAAAATATGGAAACGTTAAGAGTAGGAGATGCGGAACTTGCATTCTCACAAACTGACATTGCTGCATATGCTCTTGAAGGAAAAGAAATGTTTGACGGTAATCCTATTGATAATATCCAAGCAATTGGCTCTTTATATCCTGAAACTGTTCAACTTGTTACGACAGAGAAAAGTGGAATTAAATCAGTTGAGGATCTTAAAGGAAAAACTGTTTCAGTTGGTGCTCCTGGATCTGGTGCCTATATTAATGCCATGCAGATTCTAGAAATCTATGGTTTAACAGACAAAGATATTAAACCTCAGAATCTATCTTTTGATGAGTCTACTGATGGAATACAAGCGGGCAACATTGATGCAGCGTTCATTACTGCTGGTTCACCAACTGGCGCTGTCGAGGCGTTATCTGCTCAAAATGATGTTGTCATTGTGCCACTAGCTGATGATAAAATTAAAGCATTAGTTGAAAAATACCCATACTATTCAGAGGACGTTGTACCAAGTGGTACATACAAAATTGAATCAGATGCTAAAACAGTTGCTGTAAAAGCGATGTTAGTTGTTACATCAGATATTGAGGAAGATTTAGTCTATGAAATGACAAAAGCGTTGTTTGACAACACTGATAAAATCACTCATGCAAAAGGTGAACTCATTACACCGGAAACAGCTCTTGAGGGCTTAGGTGATATGGAACTTCATCCTGGTGCGGCTAAATACTTTGAAGAAAAAGGTGTAACGAAGTAAACACTTTTAAGGGAATCGGTAGGCCGCAAAAGTGGTCTATCGATTTCACATTTTATAGTAACTCCATAATTTATGTAATTTTAAATTCAGAAAGTGTTTCTGAATCCAGCTCCAGCGCCTAGCCCCTCGAGGTCATAAGTCAATTATAAATTGAAGGCAAAGAACGCCTTCAATTTATAATCGTCTTATGCTATGCCTAAGGCTGAACAAGGCGCTTGCGCTTTTTTTATAGAAATAAATTTATGTCAAAATAGGTAGGCCGTCTATGAAATTAAAGAGTTTCGTTGTTCTTTTAATACCCGTGTTACTGTTTATCGCATTTATGTTCTACTATCCTTACAAACAAGTAGTGGCTTTTACCGACCAGGATCAAGAAAAATTACTAGCGTATTTGTCGATAAAAAAGGATAATACCTTTCAAATAAAATATACACACTCCATCCACCTCTCTGATGTGATTGAATCCTTTCATTTATCAGACAAACACATTGTTCTAACTGAGCTTGCTTATAAAGATTTTGCTGTAGGAATGCCTTCCAATGCAGAAGGTGAGGAAATTTTTAAAGAAAAAAATGGTACATACTATATAAAAAATATGAATCGCTCTTTTAAATTTATTGACTTACGAATTGGACAAGTGAGAGCAAACCATCGTGTGATCTACCAGGATAAAACATATACCTTATCCGAGTATATGAAGCCAGGAGCATGGGTCCGAATTAAGCGCGAGAAAATTACGTTATGGCAACAATTGAGAGGAGTGAACATCAATGACTGATAAAGAAGAAGTGAAGTACTTAACTGAAGAAGAGCAACAAGCGCTCTTAGAAAAATATGATCCAGAGGCTGGGACCAGGAAGTTAACAGGTTATCTGGGATACATCGTGTTTTTTGGACTTCTTGCTTTCTCATTATTTCAACTATACACGGCAGTATTCGGTGTTTTTACAGCACAAATTCAACGAACGGTCCATTTAGGCTTTGCGCTCTCATTAATCTTTTTACTATTTCCAGCTAACAAAAAGAAGAAACAAAAAGGAAAGCTCCAAGTTGCTTGGTATGATGTACTTTTAGCGATTTTAAGTATTGGAGTCGGAGCTTATTGGCCGATATTCTTTCAGGATCTCGTAATGAGTGTTGGACGATTAGATACATTGGATTTTGTCGTTGGACTTCTTGCAATCATACTCGTATTGGAGGCAACAAGACGTACAGTGGGTTTACCGATTATGGTTATTGCTATCGTTTTCCTTCTTTATGGGATTTTTGGACAATACATGCCAGGATTCTTATCACATCGCGGGTTATCATTAGAACGAACGGTTCAGACAATGTTCTTTACAACAGAGGGGATTTTAGGTACACCTTTGGCCGTATCGTCTACATTTATTTTCCTGTTCTTATTATTTGGTTCCTTCCTGATTCGTACAGGAGTCGGTCAATACTTTAATGATCTTTCAATTGCGATCGCAGGTAGAAGCATTGGTGGTCCTGCTAAGGTTGCTATTTTCTCTAGTGCTCTTCAAGGAACAATTAGTGGTAGTTCCGTAGCCAATGTTGTAACATCAGGTGCATTTACGATTCCAATGATGAAAAATCTTGGTTACAACAAAAACTTTGCCGGAGCAGTAGAAGCTTCAGCATCAACAGGCGGACAACTAATGCCACCTATAATGGGAGCGGCTGCTTTCTTAATGGTCGAATTTATTGGAAATGGTATTACCTACTGGGATATAGCGAAAGCTGCTGTAATACCAGCTGTTCTCTACTTTGCCGGTATTTGGATTATGACTCATTTTGAAGCCAAGCGCCTTGGGTTGCGTGGACTAACTAAAGAAGAAATGCCAAGCCGCAGAGAAGTGTTTGGCAAGATTTATTTATTAATACCAATTATCGCAATTGTCGTTTTGCTCATGTCGAACATTACAGTTACACATGCAGCACTTTACTCAATCCTCATTTCAATCGTTGTAGGCTTTATTAACAAAGCTACACGGATGAAATGGATGGACATCATTTATGCGTTAGTCGATGGAGCACGGACAGCTTTAGGTGTTGCAGCAGCAACGGCAGCTGCAGGGATTATTGTTGGAATTGTAACAAAGACGGGATTAGGTTTAAAACTCGCTAACGGCTTAGTCGATTTAGCTGGTGGACTGTTAATTCCAACGCTTATGTTAACGATGCTAGCAGCACTCGTGCTAGGAATGGGTTCACCAACAACTGCCAACTATGTCATTACATCTACAATTGCAGCACCTGCCATGATTTTACTTGGTGTCGCAGATTTACCTGCTCATTTATTTGTTTTTTACTTCGGAATTATTGCAGACATTACACCACCTGTCGCACTAGCAGCATTTGCAGCAGCAGGAGTGTCTGGTGGAGAACCGATACGGACCGGAATTATCTCTTCAAAGCTCGCCATCGCAGCTTTTATCATTCCGTACATGTTTGTTCTCTCACCTGAACTACTAATGATCGATACAACCTGGACTGAAGTAATTTGGGTAGTCTTCACAGCCATGACTGGGATGATTGCCATTGGCGCAGGTGTTATAGGATTCTGGATGAGAAAAATGCACTGGTTAGAAAGAATAATCTCTGGAATTGTTGGGTTACTCCTCATCTATCCAGAACGTGTTTCTGACATAACTGGATTAATAATGTTTGTTGTTTTACTTGCTTTACAATATGTGTGGAAACGTGATAAAGACAGTACTCCAAAACTATCTGCACAAGCATAAAGAAAAGCCGCTTTCTCTAATGCTGAGAAAGCGGCTTTTTTTGGCATATTTTCTGGGAAATAAGTCGAAAGGTGTAGAAGTGATAGGGTAAAAAGTGTTTAGAAAAACGTATATCACTCAATCTTAAAAATCAAGTTGATTGAATATTTCTTGACTTTAACTGATCAACTTAATATAATAATAAATACGCGGTAACGATTATATCATATTTGACTTGTTAGCTCAGTGGGAGAGCACTTCCTTGACAGGGAAGGGGTCGTGGGTTCGAATCCCTCACAGGTCATCAAACAGTAGAAACCCCTGCTATGACTGGTTTTTAAGCATATGCACAACATTTAACAGTACAGCAATTTGACTGCTAGTGTGGTAGACCTCTCTTTCCAGTGTGGTAGTCAGGGAATATCAGTCAGAATCCAAAGTCCTTGGGAATGTGTAACAGCATTCTTAGGGGCTTTTATCTGTTTTCAGGAATAAACAAGAAGGAGAGTCAAAGTTATGGCAAGGACTGGAGCAAGAGGTAAAGCGAGGGTTAGTAGAACTAGGGATGTCTATAGCACTGATCAAACTTTTAAACAATTACATGATGCTTATCTGTTTGCAAAGTAGAGTGAGGGACTAACAGATGGAACCTTGAATAATAAAAGGGTGCCAGATGCTAAAGAAATGGATGTTTTGCCAAGAGACCTGACAGTTCAGGAGTGTAGGGAATTTCTTTATTATTGTCAAAATGAGATTGTAAGACATGAGAGGAACAACCATACACCTGCTAGTCAGAAGTGGAAGGGATCAACAGTCATTCAAACATTTAAGGGCATTCTTTCATTGGCTTGTGCAAGAGGGGTTGCTTGAAAGAAATCCTTGGGATGGTGTCAAATCTCTTAAGGAGGAAGTTGATACAGTAGATTCCCTTTCCCTAAGGAGGAAATAAAGAAGAGCAGAGGAGGATTTGAAAAAAGTACATTTGTAGGGTTTAGAGATTATTGTTTATTTACACTACTTTTAGATACAGGAATGAGGGTATCAGGAGCATTGTCATTGACATTGAGTGACATTGATTTTCAGACAAATATTACATTGGCAGCTAAAAATACAAAAAGCAGTAGAGGGAGATATGTACCATTCTCAGCAAATAGTAACAAGAATTTAAGGGAACTAATTTTAGAAGTCAATGAGATGGATGAAAGTAGACAAGGGTTGTTGTTTCTTACAGTCTATGGGAATCCATTACCAAAGAATGTTTTTAGAAAAAGAGTGAAAAAGGTTGCTCAGATGAATGGTATTAAAAAGAATGTAACTGTTTATATGATTAGGCATACTTTTGCAAAAATGTATTTGATGAATGGTGGAGATATGTTTTCTTTACAGAAGATTTTAGGACATTCTAAGATTGATATGGTCAGGAAGTATGTTCAATTTACAACTGAGGATATTTCCAATAATCATAGGATATTCAGTCCATTAGACTCTATTAGATAGTTTGAAAAAGTGGGGGAGTGGTTAATTTATTAACTTTGTAAGTTGTCACTCATTAACTTAGAGTTTCTCAGTCAACAATGGCATAGGAATTATCATGTAATTCTTGATAACATGAAGAATTCTGAAAGTTACAAGTACCTTGATAAAGAAAAGAGTAAATTTAGAAGAAGTACTTTGAATTTCTTCTCGCATCCTCTAACTATGTAATTTGCACAGTGATTTTAATTTTACTTGCTACCATAATTCTAAATGTTTATAGGTCCCCCTGCCTCATACCCCCTAGTCCCCCCATGCAGTCCCCCACCCCCAATTATCTTTAGAGCTTTTACAATCATCTAAAGTTATAGACAGCTTAGCTACTACATCAACAGCATTACATCAATTGCAACAGTCATAATATAAGCTATTGGCTCAACTTTCTCATTAGTCTAATTCTCTAATTATCTTTAGAAAAAGCTTGTATTACTCCATGCAGCAGGCTGAGCAGATTATTTATCAAAATGGTAGTGTACAATACACCCATTAATAGGTGACTATTTTAAAATGATATTTTAATTTAGTCAATAAGAAGGACTATAAATAAAAAAGGAGTTTTATATTTTTATATAAAATTGAGAAAATAAAAGAGTAAACGCTATCATGGTTGACCTTTTTTGTGATATGGTAGATTTTAGGTATTATATAAGGGGTGACAAAAGTGTTATTAAGTGATGTTGATATTCGTAGAGAGCTAGTAGATGGCGAAAATATAATGGTTTATCCATTAAAACTTGAGAATATTAAAGGCAGCTCTATAAATTTAACTGCGAGCAAATATGCTTGGAGAATTTCAGATGGTGATTCAGCAGTGGTGGGTAATAAGATAAGGATACCTGCACATGAAACTGTTTGTATTTATACAGAGGAATCCTTATGGGTCTCAAGAAGAATTGGTGGTACATATCATTCAAAAGTATCTCAAGTTTCCACAGGCTTAGGGCACATTTCAACTACACTAGACCCCCAATGGCTAGGATTGTCTTTAATTGCTGTCAGTAATCCCACCAAACAGCCTATTGAAATACTCATAGGATCTACTTTTGTTTCAGTCATGCTCAGTTACTTACAGACACCAGCTACAAAAGGGAAAAATGAGAATGCGGCTAGTCGACAAGACATTTCAAGTAGATTTCACCTGACCGATGAAGATAAAGAATTTTTAAGGAAAGAAATGTTTCGTTCTTATGACGGCTTAAAGGCGGCAATGCTAAGCTCACCTAATTATCAAATCATTACAAAAGAAAGAGATGAGGCACTCCAGGCTCAACAACTGGCTGAACAACAACAGGCAACTGCAAGGAAAGAGTTTAAACAGACTTTCTGGTATCCATTAAGTATTGGCTTAGTAGGGGCATTAGTTGGAGGTATACTTTCTATTATTGGTAATATTATAGTGGTAGTCTATTTTAAATAAAGTGGATTTACAGCTCCCTAAAAAGGTTTTTTTCATTACTATATTTTTAATAGGGTTGTCCCAGTGCCCTCTACCCCCTGCTCCCCCATGGGAGGGGGGGGCTTTTTGTCCATTTTAACCTTAATATTCTGGATGTTTTTCATGATTTATTATTAGACACTCTATTTAAGAAGGATGGAAACATAGGAGGCTATAACTTGGTCAAATTAGAAGTGTATTAAACCCCATTAATAAAAAATTCAAAACCAAGTATCCTAAGTTGTGGGACTTATGTAAAGAAGTTCACGATAAAAGGTTGGAGTGTGATATTTCACACCCTCTACACAGAAATACAGGAAATTATACTAAACCAATAGAATACAAATATATTTTCAGTCTAAGAAAAAAAATGTGGGAAGGATATCAAGAGTTGATAAAAGAATTCAAATGGTATAGCAAATTCTATTAATAAAGGTTTAACGTAAGGTTGTTTATATGATTTTAGCTTCTTCCAATTTTATTTCACTAGAAAAAAATAGAGTCTTTAGGAATAGTCAGAGATATTATTACTAAGATTTTATCAATTCATATAATTAATTTAATCGTATATTTGAGCAGTTTTCTGTGAGGGGATAATAATGATTAGGGAAAGTTTTTTAAAAGCCATAGACTCAATAGAACAGGCAAGAACTTTTAATCCCAACAAAGTTGATCAATTAATTTCGTTATGTAAGAGAGTTAGTGTAAATCACAGTCAAACAGACCTGCTTAAAATGTACAGACTTTGCTCAAACATTGTGCTTTCATTACCCGATTATGAATTTCCAATCTATAAAAATATTGTTTATGACTTTTCTAACGCTCTCATTGAGTTAGGTAAAAAACATAAGAGAGTTTCAAGATATTATGATGGCTTTACCTTCGATCAGTCAAAATTCCAATTTAAAAAATTTATGCAATTTGCAGATCCTCATATTTTTGCCATGGGCCTTTTTCTTAATCTTTCAAACCATCTAGAGCGATTAGGATTACCAGGTGAAGCATATAATGCTTTACTAAAATCTATGGATCCTTGGGTTAAGATTTACAATAAAGATACACGTGAAGGAGACATAAATCTTGAGAATTTTGATCTCTTTGAAAGTATATTGATTGGGAATGTTGCTGTTGGTATAGATGGTAATAGAAGAAATCTTATAGAACGTACATCAGTTAAATTTCGATTGCTTAAAATCTTAGGAAATATAGATGATAATGCAAATGCTATTTTTAAAGCATATAGGGGATTTACAAAAATAGGAAGAGATGCAATATACGCAGATATTTTATTTTACACTAATTATTTTGAGTTGCTTTCAGCAGAACATACTGTAAAGGAAAAATTTGATGAAGTTAAAAACATACTTATTGAACAGTTTTCATTGGAGATAAGTAAAGGAGACGCAGATACAAGCTTTATTATTGCCTCTAGTCTTGCTAAAGTATTAAATAGTAAAGAATGGGGAGAGAAGGCTATTAATTGCCAACCTTCTCCTGTCTATTGGGCTGAACTTCTTCAAATTGAAACATTAGTCAGTTGTTTATCAGAACCTTTTAACGATTCATTAACAATGGACCTTATAAACCGTTTTCTAATACAAGCTTCAAGCATACATTCTGATCGTATGATGTTTGAATTATGTAAACAAAAATACAGTGATATTATTAATTTGGCAGCTGTCACTTTTATTTCTAAAGAGAAATACCAATTAGCTGTAGAGCTTATTTATTCCTGGAATGTTTATAAACAAAGTAACAGCATGCTTCCGTCTCCCAAGGGAAGAAACCTGCTTGTTTTTATAGCTAATTTTAATCAAGGTGGAGGTCTTTTTCTTTTATATAATAAAGATGAAGTGATCATCATGGGTACAGGAAGTGACAAAAGGTTATCTGACGTAATTAAATTAAAGGATAAGATTGAGGCAAGCTGGACAGCAATTTTGGACGAAACAGATACTCTCATTCCAAACATGGGTACCCGTAATCATGTAGAGCTCTCTTTAGATTATATTGAGACTCTTTCTGATTTTATCGGTTTAAAAGAACTCTTAAATTTATTATCGGAATTTCCTCAAGGTACGAAATTTGAATACATTGAGTTATCTTGGACTAATACTCCGGTTGTACCTATACTAACTAATTCAGCAGAACATACTTGTACTATTTCTATAACTAATTCAGAGTTGTCTTTGCCGAATGAAATAAAGAAGGTTTTGATTTGGGCTAACCCAGATGGTTTTTTACATATGGCAAATTTTGAAATTGAAGCACTTACTCATATATTATCTGAGAATGATATTGAATGGGAACTATATCAAGGAAGTGAATGTACGAAACAGTTATTTATACACAAATATAGCGATCCCACATTTGATTTAATCTGGATTATCTCTCATGGAGAATTTAATTCGGATAACCCACCTTTTTCATTATTGCACGTCTCTGCAACAGAACCAATAACATCATGGGAATTGCAGAAATTGATTCCTTTTTGTAATCGCAGAAGATATGTTATTTTGAATGCATGTCAAAGTGGCAGTGCAGCTGTCAGATATAATAGTATGGGGTTTTTAGGAATTGGACCGTCTATCACTAATGAGTATCAGACAGTTTTAGGGCACCTATGGTTTGTTGATTCACTTGCTTCGGCAATTTTAGGAAGCCTTACTCTACATTCACTTCTTGAAGGGAACTTACTTCAAAATGCTTTAAAGTCAGCTTCTAAAACAATGACTAGAGGTAATCAAACGATAGCAGATAAACTTTCCGAGATAGGAGATAGCCTACAGCTAATAGATCGTGTAAGAAACGCTAGTTCAAAAGATTTAAGCTTACCTTATTATTCAATGTCTGCAGTATTGTTTGAATAAACAATAACAATTAAAAAATGACACTAATATAACTGATTAAATATGTGGAAGATAAGAAAAGATCTACATGATTCAAAGAGGATAAGGTGACCACTACTACATCTCGATTATATTTTAATGTCTACCATCACCACTCAACGCAAGTGGAAGCCAGTAGTCGAAGGCTCATAATAAGTGAGTAATCCATATAAATAGTGCCTTCTTTCAATTGTATTAAAAAAACATTGTTAGCTCTCATCAGATTGTGCCACTTCACTCGTCATAACGTTCGCCATTTCTCTTCCTGTGGTTGTTATAGTTTGGGAAGACAAAAAAGTATCTATGGCATCCGTTTGGCAACAAACTGAAGATAACTATCGAATACCGAATATTATTAAAAACGTCCAAAAATCCTTAACATATAAGGATTTTTGGACACTATCGGTAACAAGAGGTAACAGTAAATAACATATTAGTAGACCTTGACAGGGAAGGGGTCGTGGGTTCGAATCGCTCACAGGTCATCTAATTTTAAAGGCTGTAATCCTTGATATATCAGGGGTTACAGCCTTCTTTGTTTTTACTTAACAGTTTCTTTGATTATCGAGTAAAGCCTTTTTTTAAGTAAAGAAGTAGATAATTGAATTAGAAAAGGATTTGTCTATCTTTCCTAATTTTAGAGTTATACGGTATCCTTTCAAAGTATGTAGGTTAAACAACCCTTATTTCGAAAACAATTTCAAAATAACTTCCATTATTGCTACCTCATTAGTTTTTACACAAGCATTTTATCTTCTATTGTAATTAGTAACGTACCATTAAAAAATAGTGTTACTGTGAGTTTTCTACAGTTGCTTGAATAACACCAGATAATGATTTCATTTGGTAAAAGATCTCCGTAACATATACATCCTTATTTGTTGTCACTATGCAACTAAGAACAATATTATTGGATTCTTCTTTAACTTTAACTCGTTTTATTCCTAGTTTTTTACTCTTCATGTCCTTTAATAGACTTGTTAAATCTGTGTTTTTTTCGATATACAATCTCACGTTTATTTCTTTATCTTTTAAACTTTTTGGTCCTAGCCATTCAAATAAATCAGGGATAATTCTCACACCTAATATCATAAAAGTAATTCCTAAAAGCGCTTCAACATAAAAACCTACACCTATAGTTATTCCAATACCTGCCGAAGCTAAAACTAATGAAGCAGTAGTCAAACCCGATATTGCTTCATTACTTCTTCTTAAAATTACTCCAGCTCCCAGAAACCCAATCCCACTTATTACATATGAAGGTATTCGTCCAGGGTCCATTGGACGAGAATATTCTTTTGAATACAAAAATGCGGATTCATAGGATACAATTGTCAACAAGCAAGCAGTAACTGATACGATTAAACAAGTTTTCAATCCCAAAGGCTTTCCTTTTAATTCCCTTTCTAAACCTATTACTAATCCCGCTATAGCAGCGAAGCTCAGTTTTAATAGAGTGTCATTTCCTATTACATGTTCAAATATCTCATTCATAGTAACATTCCCCTCTTTAAAAAATGATGAAGTATATTAATATTTAGGATTCCTTAATTATATCTCAAAACATTAGATATTTCCTTTTCCCGTAGATGTTAAACATTACAAATAATAATGGTTTTTCTTTTAGGATTTGTTAAAGGTTGATTTAATAAATAATTAAATTCAAAGCTTGTTGAATGAAATGTATGGCTAGTTATCCTATATCTTAAATGCAAAGTGTTTTCTTTGAATATCATCTCCATATATTGTCACTATTATATAAGTTTAATAGATGTTATAATAATTTCTGTTGCGGAAACAAGCAATGTGCGATTTTGAATAGTAAAAAAAACCGTTGACATATGAGAGATTAATTGATATATTAGTATCTCGGCTATAAAATGATCTTTGAAAACTAAACAAAACCAAGCGTGCCAACGTTGATTTAATCAACAAAGGTAACAAAGTTTTTTTCGTACATTCGTGTACAAAAAAAGAGCTAGTCAAACAATCTTATTGGAGAGTTTGATCCTGGCTCAGGACGAACGCTGGCGGCGTGCCTAATACATGCAAGTCGAGCGGACATTTGAG
>NZ_JBHLVO010000069.1:0-3925 GCF_042433335.1 Metabacillus herbersteinensis | reverse complement strand
GTGGCCCAAAAGATAAGTCTCCATTATGGTTTGATGTAATTGAGTAAATTTAATAACAAGCAGCAAAAAAGGATCTTCCAATCGAAGATTCTTTTTCGATAATTAGATGTAATGTGAACTCGTTTTATATACAGTATTCATTTATTTGGTACTTTGTAGATTAATAAAACTAACGGAAATTTAAGTTTTTATTTCAGTAATATACCCGAATGTGAAAGGAGAAATCCTTGCAGCGTTTTTTACAAAATTCTTAAAATCCCCTTAAAAAAATCCATATTTGACTCACTCTATTAGAACAAGTCTTATTTCTATTAGTGAATATATTGTTAATAGTGAAATAAGAAAGGGGGGGGAACGATAATGCCTAAAGGTAAAGGTAAAGGTAAAGGTAAAGGTAAAGGCACTGGTACCGGGGATGGGTTTCCAAATGATATTTTAGAAAACCTCGCATTTGGACAAAGAATCAGGGTTTATTTTAATGGGGGTGTCGGAGTTGGCGAGTTCCAGGGAACTCAAGACAATGCTCTTCTTATTGACACAACTGATGAAGGTTTATTACGCATCGACATTGATTCAATTATTGCTATTGCCATGCGTTAACACAGTTAAGAGAGGGGGGGGCCCCTCCTTTTTTTAACATGTTTCATTTTACTGGAAAGGAGCTAATATTTTTTGTGGTATCCAATTCTTTTAAGATAAAAGACACCCAAAAGTATGGTAGGGGAGCCTTTGCTATATGTGATATAAAAAAAGGGGAAATCATTGAAGCATCTCCAGTTATCGTTATACCTAAAGAAGAAGTAGAACATCTAAATAAGACAATTCTATCCGATTATTGGTTTTATTGGGGAGAAGAGGAAAGAGCTATTGCTTTGGGATATGGCTCCATATTTAATCACTCTTATACTCCAAATGCGTCGTTTTATTGTTATCTGCCTAATTTAACAATATACTTTTACGCCATAAGAGATATCAAAAACGGCGAGGAAATTACGACAAATTACAATGGTGATCCAAACGATAGGTCTCCATTATGGTTTGATGTAATTGAGTAAATTTAATAACAAGCAGCAATTATGTTAACTAGATTTGTATAGAGTATTCATTCATTTGGTCCTTTACAGATTAATAAAACTAACGGAAATTTAAGTTTTTATTTCAGTAATATACCCGAATGTGAAAGGAGAAATCCTTGCAGCGTTTTTTACAAAATTCTTAAAATCCCCTTAAAAAAATCCATATTTGACTCACTCTATTAGAACAAGTCTTATTTCTATTAGTGAATATATTGTTAATAGTGAAATAAGAAAGGGGGGAACGATAATGCCTAAAGGTAAAGGAAAAGGTAAAGGCACTGGTACCGGGGATGGGTTTCCAAATGATACTTTAGAAAACCTCGCATTTGGACAAAGAATCAGGGTTTTTTTTAATGGGCGTGTCCGAGTTGGCGAGTTCCAGGGAACTCAAGACAATGCTCTTCTTATTGACACAAATGCTGAAGGTATATTACGCATCGACATTGATTCAATTACTGCTATTGCCATTGTTACGCCATAAGAGATATCAAAAACGGCGAGGAAATTACGACAAATTACAATGGTGATCCAAACGATAGGTCTCCATTATGGTTTGATGTAATTGAGTAAATTTAATAACAAGCAGCAAAAAAGGATCTTCCAATTAGAGATCCTTTTTCATTGCCGAAAATTTAGAATTATGTTAACTAGATTTGTATAGAGTATACATTTTTAACTAACTTCCCCAAGTATTATAAAAGTTAGTATAGCTTTGGGAGCTTAAGTTTTTTTCGAATTGACCATAACAACAGGTACCCTTTTGAATAATATAGTATACCAAAGAATTCTCTTGTTTCTGGTCTTGGTTTTGATCTAAAAGAACGCTTATTAAAGCGTTCTTTTTTTGCTGGGTTATCCAAGGAGATTGTTTTATGATACTTCCTAAAAGATCAATTATGTGAACTAAGAATGTATATTAAATCTCGATAGAAACAAGGCTTTCATGCAGGACTTTTAATAAGCTAGCTTGAGTAGGGGGAGCAGTATCTTTTCGCGGAAAACATACGCTAGGTCGTTTCAAAAAGACCTTATAATTATAGATTTTAAGGAATTATACTATGCTTGTCCCCAGTTTTGTTTTTTCTTTAATTAATTCGTACTTCTACGATGCCTCTTAGCCATCAAAGAATCTAATTTCTGTACAGATTCTCTAAATTCACGTTCATCTAAACTGCCAGTAGCATACATAGAACATAGCATTGCATAAGCGATTGCTGTAGTTTCAATATGAACTTCCACATCAACGTTAGCATTTCCACTATGACCAACGATTGATTTTACGTTATTTTCTACTGAATGTAAGCTTTTATCTTCTGATATTATATTATTTTCCTCTAAACTTTTGTTCCTATTATTCGCAAAACGTTTCGCCAACTAATTCTCCCTCCCTTTATTGATAAATAAGAAGGATACTAGCGAAAAATGCCAATATCCTTCTTCAAAATTTAATCTCTATAATTGATAGTTAGTTATTAGTCTTCTAGCGCTTCAAAGTTAACTCTACTGTTTCCACTATTAGTAATAGTATTAGTATTTTCAATTCTATTTACAATAACGTTTTTATCTTTTACATCAACCTCATTTTCAGCCTCAGCCTCAGCCACAGCCACATTCTCATTCTCATTCTCATTCACATTTACATTTCTGAACACTTGCCTACCATTAGAATATCTTCTACCCATGGTTATTCCTCCTTAAAATTTTATCTACTACACTTACAATATATTCAATGCAGATGCTAATGAATAGACAATTACTAGAAGACAAGTGTGGATTTTTAAAGAAAAACTAGGGGTTACGCCAACAAAACGGAAATTTTGTAAGCTAAGGGTGAACTAAAAAAGGTAAATTGTTAAATTAATAGTACTTTGTTTAGGAATGAGTTTTGGTTTACGCTGCCTCCGGTGAGGAAAGACTAATCTAATATTTTTTCATTAAAAAGCCCTGGGAATTAAAAAACCAGGGATTTTACTTTATATGTTAACTAGATTTGTATAGAGTATTCGTTTATTTGGTACTTTGTAGATTTATACTAATAGAAATTTACATCCCTATTTTTCAAATCTCCTAAAAATCCATATTTAACTTACTCCATTAATCCAAACCTTATTTCTATTACTGAATAAATTGTTAATAGTTATACAAAAAGGTGGTGAACCCTATGCCTAAAGGTAAAGGTAGAGGTAGAGGTAGACAAGGTGGACAGGACAACGAAGGATTTCCCCGTGCTTTTTTGGATCAATTAGGTCTCGGACAACGCATATTTATTACTTATAATGGTGGTTTAGAAGCTATTGGAGATTACCAGGGTATTCAAGATAATGCTATTCTTCTTTCAATACTAGGTCAAGGAGGAAATCGAACTGGGCTCATTGAACGTTTCAACATCGATGTAATTCATAGCATTAGGGTTTTATAAAAAAGGAACTAATATTTTTGTGGTATCACTATTATTTAGAATAAAAGACACTCAAAAATATGGTAGAGGGGTCTATGCTATACGTGATATAGAAATGGGGCAAGTCATTGAGATATCTCCGGTAATTGTTTCACCTAAGGAAGAATTGGAATATCTAGACAACGCAATATTTTCCAATTGAACAGTGACGTTATTACTGGTCAACAATTTTGGAATACCGTCAACTTTATTTAGAGAGATTAAAGAGATTTTTGTTCCTAAAAACTATAAATCTGAATTGGTCAATGAATCATTAAGAAAAATATTCAAAGATAAAGGATTACTAGAATAAAAAGAGGTTGGGTACTTTTTAGATACCCAACCTCTTTTTTGCCGATATAAAACCTTCTTAAGATATTCTCTAAATTCATCCCTGTTTAATAGTTTATAA
>NZ_JBHLVO010000068.1:1478-4411 GCF_042433335.1 Metabacillus herbersteinensis | reverse complement strand
AATGGTTAAGTCCTCGATCGATTAGTATCTGTCAGCTACACATGTCGCCACGCTTCCACCTCAGACCTATCAACCTGATCATCTTTCAGGGATCTTACTCACATAATGTGATGGGAAATCTCATCTTGAGGGGGGCTTCATGCTTAGATGCTTTCAGCACTTATCCCTTCCGCACATAGCTACCCAGCTATGCCTTTGGCAAGACAACTGGTACACCAGCGGTGCGTCCATCCCGGTCCTCTCGTACTAAGGACAGCTCCTCTCAAATTTCCTGCGCCCACGACGGATAGGGACCGAACTGTCTCACGACGTTCTGAACCCAGCTCGCGTACCGCTTTAATGGGCGAACAGCCCAACCCTTGGGACCGACTACAGCCCCAGGATGCGATGAGCCGACATCGAGGTGCCAAACCTCCCCGTCGATGTGGACTCTTGGGGGAGATAAGCCTGTTATCCCCGGGGTAGCTTTTATCCGTTGAGCGATGGCCCTTCCATGCGGAACCACCGGATCACTAAGCCCGACTTTCGTCCCTGCTCGACTTGTAGGTCTCGCAGTCAAGCTCCCTTGTGCCTTTACACTCTACGAATGATTTCCAACCATTCTGAGGGAACCTTTGGGCGCCTCCGTTACATTTTAGGAGGCGACCGCCCCAGTCAAACTGCCCACCTGACACTGTCTCCCAGCCGGATCACGGCTGCGGGTTAGAATTTCAATACAGCCAGGGTAGTATCCCACCGACGCCTCCACCGAAGCTAGCGCTCCGGCTTCTCAGGCTCCTACCTATCCTGTACAAGCTGTACCAAAATTCAATATCAGGCTACAGTAAAGCTCCACGGGGTCTTTCCGTCCTGTCGCGGGTAACCTGCATCTTCACAGGTACTATAATTTCACCGAGTCTCTCGTTGAGACAGTGCCCAGATCGTTACACCTTTCGTGCGGGTCGGAACTTACCCGACAAGGAATTTCGCTACCTTAGGACCGTTATAGTTACGGCCGCCGTTTACTGGGGCTTCAATTCAAAGCTTCGCTTGCGCTAACCTCTCCTCTTAACCTTCCAGCACCGGGCAGGTGTCAGCCCCTATACTTCGCCTTGCGGCTTCGCAGAGACCTGTGTTTTTGCTAAACAGTCGCCTGGGCCTATTCACTGCGGCTCATCAAGGCTATAAACCCTAATGAGCACCCCTTCTCCCGAAGTTACGGGGTCATTTTGCCGAGTTCCTTAACGAGAGTTCTCTCGCACACCTTAGGATTCTCTCCTCGCCTACCTGTGTCGGTTTGCGGTACGGGCACCTCTCACCTCGCTAGAGGCTTTTCTTGGCAGTGTGAAATCAGGAACTTCGGTACTTAATTTCCCTCGCCATCACAGCTCAGCCTTATGACAACGGGATTTGCCTCATTGTCAGCCTCACTGCTTGGACGCGCATATCCAAAAGCGCGCTTACCCTATCCTTCTGCGTCCCCCCATTGCTCAAATGGTGAGGAGGTGGTACAGGAATTTCAACCTGTTGGCCATCGCCTACGCCTTTCGGCCTCGGCTTAGGTCCCGACTAACCCTGAGCGGACGAGCCTTCCTCAGGAAACCTTAGGCATTCGGTGGATGGGATTCTCACCCATCTTTCGCTACTCATACCGGCATTCTCACTTCTAAGCGCTCCACCAGTCCTTCCGGTCTGGCTTCTCTGCCCTTAGAACGCTCTCCTACCACTGTTCTAAAAGAACAGTCCACAGCTTCGGTGATACGTTTAGCCCCGGTACATTTTCGGCGCAGAGTCACTCGACCAGTGAGCTATTACGCACTCTTTAAATGGTGGCTGCTTCTAAGCCAACATCCTGGTTGTCTAAGCAACTCCACATCCTTTTCCACTTAACGTATACTTTGGGACCTTAGCTGGTGGTCTGGGCTGTTTCCCTCTTGACTACGGATCTTATCACTCGCAGTCTGACTCCTAAGAATAAGTTTTTGGCATTCGGAGTTTGACTGAATTCGGTAACCCGATGAGGGCCCCTAGTCCAATCAGTGCTCTACCTCCAAGACTCTAATCTTAAGGCTAGCCCTAAAGCTATTTCGGAGAGAACCAGCTATCTCCAGGTTCGATTGGAATTTCTCCGCTACCCACACCTCATCCCCGCACTTTTCAACGTGCGTGGGTTCGGGCCTCCATTCAGTGTTACCTGAACTTCACCCTGGACATGGGTAGATCACCTGGTTTCGGGTCTACGACCACGTACTCATTCGCCCTATTCAGACTCGCTTTCGCTGCGGCTCCGTCTCATCAACTTAACCTTGCACGGGATCGTAACTCGCCGGTTCATTCTACAAAAGGCACGCCATCACCCGTTAACGGGCTCTGACTACTTGTAGGCACACGGTTTCAGGATCTGTTTCACTCCCCTTCCGGGGTGCTTTTCACCTTTCCCTCACGGTACTGGTTCACTATCGGTCACTAGGGAGTATTTAGCCTTGGGAGATGGTCCTCCCTGCTTCCGACGGGATTTCTCGTGTCCCGCCGTACTCAGGATCCACTCTGGAGGGAACGAAGTTTCAACTACAGGGTTGTTACCTTCTTTGACGGGCCTTTCCAGACCTCTTCATTTACTTCGTTCCTTTGTAACTCCGTATAGAGTGTCCTACAACCCCAAGAGGCAAGCCTCTTGGTTTGGGCTAATTCCGTTTCGCTCGCCGCTACTCAGGAAATCGCGTTTGCTTTCTCTTCCTCCGGGTACTTAGATGTTTCAGTTCCCCGGGTCTGCCTTTTATATCCTATGTATTCAGATATAAATCCTGTTCCATTACGAACAGTGGGTTTCCCCATTCGGAAATCTCCGGATCAAAGCTTACTTACAGCTCCCCGAAGCATATCGGTGTTAGTCCCGTCCTTCATCGGCTCCTAGTGCCAAGGCATTCACCGTGCGCCCTTTCTAACTTAACCGT
>NZ_JBHLVO010000067.1:0-4646 GCF_042433335.1 Metabacillus herbersteinensis | reverse complement strand
AGTTAGAACGCCGTATGAGATGAAAGTTTCATGTACGGTGTGAACGAAGGGAAAAGGGAGCGATAACGTCAAACCCTTACCTATTCGTATGAATAAGTTTTATTTAAATGAACATCCCTAATTTTGCTATGTTAAATTTAATAAATGCTGACTCATATAATACATAACTGAAGGAGTGTGGAGCGGTTGAGTGAAAAGTGTGTTACAACTGGTGTGGAACTAAAAAATACTGGATTTGGTTATACGTTATCCTTAATAGGTGGGAAATACAAAATGATTATTCTGCATTGGCTAGCTGAAAATAAAGTGATGCGGCATAATGAGTTGAAACGTAGTATTGGTACGATTTCATTTAAAACGCTTAGTATTATGTTAAAAGAGTTGGAAGCAGATGATCTAATCATACGTAAAGAATATCCCCAAATCCCTCCTAAAGTTGAATATTCATTATCAGAACGTGGTCTTTCTCTCCTTCCCTTGCTTAACATGATGTGTGAGTGGGGGGAGAAAAACAGTTTCTTAACACGTGAGACAACAACTAATAAATGAACATATCTATTCTATTCAACAAAAAGAAGTATCTCCTTATTTAGGAAATACTTCTTCTAAACCTATAAATCTAACATTACATATGGTCAATGAATTTCAGATAATTTTGTGCGCTTTCATCCAATTCTCTTGAGGACAGATCATTTATAGATGGGTCATTTTCTCCCGGTTTACTTTCTTTACCGTAGTATGCAAAGAACGAGCGATAGTTTGCGCTGCAATATAAAAAGGTTGTTTCAAACGGTGATAACAAGTGTTGAAGTGTAGGGTATCTCCCATCAGCACTATAATCATCTTTTTTAATTCCAGCAGACACAGCTAAAGCAATTTTACGGTTTTTTAACTTGTCTCCTCCATTAGAACCATAAGCCCAACCATAGTCAAACACATCGTCTAGCCACTTTTTCAGTAAAGGTGGACAACTAAACCACTGAATGGGGAACTGTAAAACAAGATTACCATGTTCTTCAATTAGTTTTTGTTCTTTTTGAATATCAATGTTGCCGTCAGGGTAGACGTTATACAAGTTGTGTACCGTGTACTGTTCTGGATATTTTTTGAGTTCTTCTACCCAACGCTTATTGATGAACGATGTTTCTATGCTTGGGTGCGCAAGGACAATAAGGGTTTTCATTGATATGATTTCCTCCATAGTTTCCGACTTGTCATAAGTATAAATTACATACTTCAAAGTTGTAAGTATGCACTTTTAGTACAGTTACTTACCTAAAGGAGAGTGTAAAACAACAATGAGATCGAGTAAATGTCAACTATAAATGGCTGACCGATACCCAAGCTATAAAAAGAGAAATATATAAGAATAATTAGAAAAGGGCTATGTAGCAGTCTTCAATTAAACCAGCTAATAGTTTGTCAATACTTTTCACTAAAAACCTAAAATATCTTATGCTATACTAGATTTATGCATACCAAATAACCTTCCAAGGTTCGATGTTTGGAAAGTTTTGGGTTGTTTGGTTATACTTTTAAACTAGGCTAGATCTTGGAAAGCCGATTTGCTCTTTAAAAGTGCATAAATCCAATGTAAGAGTTTATTAGCACATGCTATCACAGCTACTTTAAAGGGTTTTCCTTCTTCACGTTTCTTATCATAAAAACCTCGTAATCGCTTGTTACGAGGAATAATTTCATCTGTCGTTTTCTGCTTGCGACAATCTCGAATGGCACATTTAACGGCCATATACAAGGCCCGTCTTAGTCTGCTAGAGCCTCGTTTGGTAATTCGATTTAAAGTGCTTTTGAATGTGCCAGATTCAAAGATACTAGGATCGATTCCGGCAAATGCTACTAGTTTCTTAGGATGATTAAACCGATCAATTTCCCCAATCTCAGAAATAATCGTGGCAGCGATTTTTTCACCGATGCCAGGGATTGATCGGATAATCTTACACTCTTCAATATGCTTTGCTAAAGTATCTATCTCGTCTTCAAGCGTGGATAGATGTTTTTTGTATTCAAGAAGCATATTAATATACATGTTCAAACTTAAAGAAAGGCTATGATATAAGGCTTTCTGAAATGGGTTTTGAGCTGCGGCAGCCATTAGTTTTTCTGCCTGACTGTTTGCCCATTGTTGTGAACGACTTTTACAGAACTCTTTTATTTTGTTAGCGATGGTTTCTTCGCTTGCTTCCAAGACTTCTTCTGAAGTAGGAAATGCTTGTAAAGTCAGTAAAGAAACATCCGAATATAAGGCTCCAAAAACTCCACAGTATTCAGGAAATACTTGATCCAGAACTGCCTGAAATTGCAGTTTGGTTTGTACAAACATGCCTGTAATATTTTCGTGTTGTCTTGTAAGATTACGAAGGTTTAAAAGTTGGATTCCTCGTTGTTTGTAAGGCTCTAAGTCCTCTTTATAATACAACTCGCAGAGGTGATGAGCGTCAATAATATCAGTCTTTACCTTACGAAAACTAGAACTCTTAGCTCGATATGATATGAGAGGGTTCACGATAATCAACAAGTACCCTTTGTCCTCGAAATATTGCACAATAGGTGTGTGATAATGTCCAGTTGATTCTAATACTATGGGAGGCCGTCCCCCTGATATATCTTCTACTTCTCTAATAAAATCTAGAAGACTACTTAACCCTTCAAGAGTATGTGCTACTTTGAAGCTCTTTTTGTACGGCTGCTTTTTATCCAAGAATGCTTGAACCTGACTTTCACCTTTTGCCACATCCAGACCTATGACTGGATTCATCATTTATCCCCTCCTAAAAATCTATTAACCGGTAACCCCTATTCCTCCATGTAGTATCATAGCTTCGCTTGTTATACGAGTTCATTGTCCCAACCAGCCTCAATCATGTTTCTACAAGTAGGGGGCGAACTGTTTAATGGACGGGATCGAGTCCCAAGGGCGCGTACGTTCTACCCCGGCTACCGTTATCATATATCGATATAAAAAATGGTCAACCAGAAATATTTTCTGGCTGACCTTATAATACGAAGGGCGCGTTTCTGCAGCAAGAAATGTGCCCATATTTATGTATCGGGTCATAGATTGTTGAGGAAGGCTTTAAAGGCTATTAGAAATTTATGTTAAATAAGATGCAGGCGGTGTTTTTTTGAATGGGGTTATTTTTTCAAAAAAGAAGTTATGAGAAAAGTGCAAAACCAATTATTGTTATAAGGACTTTAATGGCGATATCAATGGGGATCTTGTTGGTAATGGGAATAATCAACGGTTTGGATTTCTTTTTTCTTAGGTTAATCTTCATCTTAGCAGGGGTAGGCTCATTTATGGATGGGGTTGAAAGTTATTTTCAAAGAGAAAATAAAAGGGTCTATCTTGTTGATTTCGGATTTGCAATTCTATGGTTTATTTTTTCGTTTCAGCTTTCGGATTAACTTTTTCTTGTTGAACTATAGGGTGCTATGCTTGAATAAGGGCATCGTTTTTTCGTTGTTCAAGTAATAGGTAGATTACTTCAATAAGGGGATTGGAACTTATGGAAAAATACTGGTAATGGTGATTTTTATTAGGAGGATAATTATGAGTAAGGTAATAGATATATTTAAAAATATGTTCTTAGATATATTCTCTATGGGTAAAGGTTTTGTATACGGATTTGTAATGGTTGGATTATTTATTGTAATTTGTGCTGCTTTAATATATGGGGTTCTGTTTCTTAAAAACCTCATATTTTAGTCAAATATTACATAAGTACAAACTATTATCTTATTCAGCAATCGGGCGCTATCATGGAACAAGGATAAGCGCTCATTCTATGTATAGAGCCATCTGAAAAAGGATTGTCTGAATGTGATGAAGAATAAATACTTTATTATGTTGTAGAGGTGGGAAAGCATGTTACAAAAACAAAACTATAAAGCAATGATTCGGACGGCTCGAATAGAAGATGCCGAAGCAGTACTAGATATTCAACGTGAGGTTATTAATGAAAAGGACTATTTTATAGCGGTTTCAGAAGAGTTCAATAAAACGGTGGAAGAGCACCAAGAATGGATAAGAAATATCATCGAGCATGAAAGAGAAACGATGTTTGTTGCAGAAATGAATGGAAAAGTAGTGGGTTGGATCGTGTTCCGGTCACAAGAGAGAAAAAGGATGCACCACACAGGATCCATCGCCATCATGCTTCAGAAAGATTACCGAAATAAGGGAATTGGCAAGCTTTTGATAAATGAGATCCTCTCTTGGGCAGCGCGGCATCCAGTGATCGAAAAAGTATCGTTAGGCACGTTCTCCACGAACTCAAGAGCCATAGAATTATATAACAATCTGGGGTTTGTCGAGGAAGGGCGTAAAGTAAAAGAATTTAAGATTAGTGAAGATAAATATGTAGATGACGTCTTGATGTATAAGTTGGTTAAATAGGTAAGAATTATATCTTTGATAATGAAAAGTTGACTCATGGGGAGCATTTTAGACTTTTGTCAATAAAAAAGCGACTAATAGAAGAAATTTATTATTCCGTTATCGGGCGCATTTTTTCAAGAAGGAGATCGATGTTTTTGTCAACATTAAATTGAGCCAGAGCGATCACTTTAAAAGTGAGCCACTTCATCTTTAGTAGCTCCCATTAGTGGGAGGAATTGGGTGTTTG
>NZ_JBHLVO010000066.1:0-5938 GCF_042433335.1 Metabacillus herbersteinensis | reverse complement strand
ATCATGTTTTATTAAATTCAGTTGAAATCTTCTTTTACTATTCATCCCCTCTTCTTAACAATAAAATCAAAATCTCCTTCTTACAAAGCCTTTTCAATAAACTGGTCCAATTCAAAAAGAACGCCCTCTTATTTAAGAAAGGCGCCCAATTGTTGAATAAGTCCTATTAAGTTTCGACGAAAATAATAGGAAATAATTTTTTTATGCCATTGGCATACCTGAAAAGCGATATTTAGTTGAAGATGAAATTATGTTTAAGGTCATAAATTCTGAACACATATCTTTTTTTAAAAAGGCAAAGAATAACAGTGGCCCAAAATGCGATTGTGTCATGACATTTAAAGAATTAGGACGTGGGATTTATGGAATTTTTTAGTGGTCAGGAGTCACTGAACGCCGTACAATGGGGCTTAAGAGCGATTATTGGTTTCTTCTTTTTAGTAATCGTAGCTAAACTAATGGGTCAGCGATCTATTTCACAGTTAAGATTTCTGGATTTTGTAATGGCGTTGCTAATAGGGAACATTATTGCACATCCTTTGTCAGATGAGCAGTTAGGGTTAAAAGGTTCTATGATTACCATGAGTGTGCTAGTAATTTTATACCTTACGGGAGTATTTTTGAGTTTAAGGTGGGATCCACTAAGAAAAATCTTTGAGCCTTCTCCCATACCACTTATTGAATATGGGAAAATTAATTACAAAAATTTAAATAAAGCTAGAATATCAATTGATGTTCTTTTATCTGAACTGCGAAAAGAAAAAACTGAAGATATTCAAAAAGTAGCACTTGCATTATGGGAACCAGGAGGAACCGTATCCATATTCCTCTATCCTCAACACCAGCCGATCACTCATTCTAATTTCAATTCAACAATAAAACCTTTTGATTTTCCTAAAATCATTATTAAAGAACAAAAGATTAATTACAATGAGTTAAGACTACTTGGAAAAGATGAACAATGGCTATTAAATAAGATAAAAACAACATATAACGTAAATTTAAGCGATATATTACTGGCCACTATTGACAATAATGAAGATCTTAAAATATTTTTGTATAATTAAATTCACAAAAGCGATTGATTTGTTTACCTTCTTCAACAATATGGCCCTGTACATAAAGAAAGAGCGCAATTCTTTATTCTAGAAAAGCGCCCGTTTGTTGAACAACAATAATATTTAAAGAGCTTCTTTTTTGTAATTCATGGGTGCATTTTCTATATTGGGCTTCTTCTCAAATTGAATTCCTTTTAAAAGCAAGCATGCGCCAACTAATACTACACTTGCTGCTCCTATCAAAGCAGCATTATAATCACGGGTGAATGATGATAAAATCCCCGCAATTGTTGGTCCAATCATTTGGCCAACAGCATAGATAGCTGTAAGATGGCCAATGATTTGACTACTATTGGATGGACTCATTTGGCGTGCAAATGTTGTGGTAAGTGTAGTAATACCCATAAACGTGGCTCCAAATAATAATGCACTTATTACAAGACCGGTTTGGGACATCCAGAGGACAGGCATCGCAATACCGACGGACTGTATAGTCATTGCAAACACTAAAGACTTAACGTATCCCCATTTTTTAGCCAGAGATGACCAGATGATACATGATGGAACAGCAGCCAACCCTACCACCATCCAAACTAAGGTAGCATCGCTACTAAAGCTTGAGGTCTTTTCAGCAATGGATACGATAAACGTACCCGTGACGATGTAACCTAATCCTTCCAAGCCGTAGGCTGCAATCAGCCAAGGGAGCCATTTGACTGGAGGTACCTGTGTGGAAATTTCTTGTTTAATCTTTCGCCCACGAATGAGGGGGGCATCTTTGAGCCAGATCCATACTAAGAAAGCAAAGATTACACTTACGACAGCCAATCCTATCCAAGCGCCTTCCCACTTAAATGATTGGTTTAAACCCGGAATAATCATGCCGGTAAAAAAGATTCCAAGCCCTACCCCTCCGTAGAAAAAGCCTGACCAATTTGTCTTGTCTCTGGCAGCGAGTTTATCTAACACGATGCTTGAGGCTAAAACAAACACGAAGGCACTGGCGATTCCAGAAAGAAAACGAAGTACATACCAAATTAAATAAGAATGAGATAGACCCATACAGGCAGTGGTTAAGATACTGATGGTCAGACTTAATCTCAAGGAAAGCGTTCTGTGCTGCCTCAAAGGGATGACCCCTACTAAAATTGCTCCAAGCAAATATCCTGCGTAATTGCTTGTGGCAAGGTAACCGGCTATTGCATCTGAAAAAGAGAGATCATTTTGCATGATTGGAAGAATGGGGGTATAGGCAAACCTCCCAATTCCCATAGCAATGATTAAAGACAATATTCCTCCTATTAAAAAGAGAAATGGATGTTTAGTCAAACCCTCAACACCTTTGAGCAGATTTAAGTTTCGATTTTATAAAAAATTTTGATCATTTTCTACCTATGTTGTTCAACAATCGCGCCCTTAGTTGAAGAACATTGAGTAAGTAAAATAAATACCTACCCATATAAAATGAGGCTAACTTTGTAGTAATCACACGAGTTTAAGAAAATAATGATCTATCTAATTAAATATTTCCAATTGGACTCCTGCAAATTCCCATTGGAATTCTCTTTTGATTAATACTTTTCTTTAGGTTTACTAAAGGCGACCCTTGATAAACTTGTTGAATGATGGTTTCTATCTTTACTCTTTCTTGTTGAGTAATATTTTTTTTCGTAAGCATTTTATTAAACCATTGACTAAATTTCCATAGGTGAAATATTTCCAGCGATTGAAGAAAGACGATCAAACCCCTGTAATACTTTTTCCTCTAATTCCACTTCTCCACCAGCATAAAAATGAAAGTTGCTTCTGTTAATATTGTTTTTTAGTAGTCCAACTTTTTCTTTATTGCCAGCTTCTTTTAATCCAACTACTAATTCTATCTTACTTAACTGAATAATACTGTTTACTGATAAATTAAATCCAGTTCTTTTTGGATTGTTATATAAGATAGTAGGCTTATTACTAAGATTAATAATGGTTTTTGTATAAACCAATGCCTCTTCTTGTGTCGGTAGAACATATGGTGGACCAAGCAAAATACCTGATATTTTTGTAGTCCGAATCTTTTTAGCCAGTTCTTCTGCCTCTTTCTGTCTAATAGATGACACCCCAAATGAAATTTCCATATTATTAATAAGTTCTTCTTCCAATACTAAACTGTTTATTATTTCAATTTTCTCTTTAAGGTTCAGACTATGCTGCTCACCAGTAGATCCAGAGACAAGAACAGACTTTACTCCTTGTTTATACAAATCTCTTATATGATCTATTGTCCCCTGAATATTTACAGATTCGTCTTCAAAAAATGCAGTTGGCACAGCGATGTGAAATGTTTCTTTTAGCATAATGTTATCTCCTTTTATCTCTACTTCAACTTACCTGCACCGTTTCTGGAAGATCGTTTCAAAACCTTATTAAAGTAAAGACCCGTTACTTTAATAAGAAACTTATTTTTTCTTAAGTAGGTCTTTTCGCAAATAATCTTTCATATAAGATGCAATCTTTCGCTCATCCTCACTTTCAAATTTCTCTAGTTCTTGAATAACAAGCTTTCTCCGTTCGATTGAATGGTTCTGACTCAATTTCGCTTTTCCCTCAATTTTATTAATCTTAATTTTAAAACCCACAACGCCTTTTGTCATACCTTCCAGATATCTTGCATCGACTTCGTCTAATTGATAAGAACTGTCAGGTACCTCATATTTTTTTACTAAATCACTTAAAGATTCTTTTAATTCATCATCCTCAACAATTTCAACTTTCCCATATACATGAACTGATAAATAATTCCAAGTAGGTACGGCTTGATTTGACTCATACCAAGAGGAAGAGATATAACAATGAGGGCCATGAAAGATTGCAAGAACATTTTGATTGTGAATGTCATTCCATTGAGGATTTGCTCGAGCAAAGTGACCATATAAGTATTCCTTATCTTCATCAATCATTAAGGGAATATGAGTTGCGAAAGGTTCACCCTCATGTTGTGAGAAAAAAGTAGCAAATCCATACTCTTCAATGATGTCATAAATAATTTCATCATCTTCAATTTTAAAGTGTGATGGGATGTACATTAGAAAACACTCCTTTACTTTTGTGATCACCAAAATGTAAACTTATTATAATAAAACAACTGGTATCATTAAAAGCACCAGTTTACAAACATTTTCAAGTGCCAGTTTATAAGGAGGTTAAATATGTTAGAAATAACGCCAACCTTAGATGTTGGAAAAAAAGAGCCCATTTATATCCAACTTTATGAGTATCTTAGAAATGAAATACAAATAAAAAATATTCCCCCTCACAGTAAGTTACCTTCTCAAAGAAATTTGGCAGATTATTTAAACGTGAGTCGTAACACGGTTGATGCTGCTTACCAACAACTTGTTGCTGAAGGTTATATTAGAAGTGAAGAAAGAAAAGGATTGTTTGTTGTAGAGATAAAAAATGACCTCTTCCTTAAAGATTCTAACAACAACGATATAGATAAAACTGAAAATAGGGAATTTGATCATCAGGAAGATCAACAACCAAAGATTGAATACGATTTTAAGTATGGGGATGTAGATTTAACTCATTTTCCATTTAAGTTATGGCGTCAATTGACCATGAAAAGTCTCGCTTCCGAACAAGACCAGCTGTTATTGTATGGAGATCCTCAAGGAGAATTTGAACTTCGAAAACACATTGCTAGATACCTTTATCAATCTAGAGGAGTTGAATGTTCTGAAGATCAAATTGTAATTGGAGCAGGCACACAATACCTATTAAGCATGCTATGTAAAATGATTGGCAGAGAATTAGTTTATGGTATAGAAGAACCCGGTTATGACCGAGTACGCCTTATATTTAAGGACTATGGAAGAACAGTTAAGCCAATTCATCTTGATGAAAATGGAATTAATGTTGCCGAATTAACAGCGAGCGAAGTGAAAGTTGCCTACGTCACTCCTTCCCATCAATTCCCTTTAGGAACCGTAATGCCAATATCACGGCGCTTAGAATTGATAGAATGGGCGAGGGAGAAGAGTGGATATGTCATCGAAGATGATTACGATAGTGAATTTCGATACGAAGGAAAGCCTATTCCATCGCTTCAAAGCCTTGATCTGTATGGAAATGTTGTATACATGGGGACTTTTTCCAAGTCACTAATTCCATCTTTGCGTTTGAGCTATATGGTACTCCCAACAAAGTTGTTAGTAAAGTACAATGAAAACTTTATTGGTTATAAGCAAACTGTTTCAAGATTACATCAACATACATTAAAGCTCTTTATGGAAAGTGGCCAATGGTCAAGGCATTTAAACAAAGCAAGAAATATTTATAAGAAACGGCATAAAGCTTTACTTACATCTATTAAAGCTAACATGAATGATCGGGTCCGAATAATTGGTTCAGGTTCTGGTTTACACGTGCTCTTAGAACCCAAGAATAACATGACAGAGAAAGAGCTTATCGCTACTGCTAAAGAGGTGGGTGTTTTAGTGTATCCAGTGTCCTCATTTTATGAGCGACCACCTTCTCAAGAATATTCTCAAGTGCTACTTGGATTTGCCGGTTTAGATGAGAATAGGATTCATGAAGGAGTTCACTTACTTTCCAAAGCTTGGTTCTAACTAACCTATAAACATAAGCATACAAAAAAAAACGAAGAACCAATAATGTCATTGGCTCTTCGATTTTTTTAAAACATTATAGTCGTACCTAACTTCACCTGACTGTTAAGGAATTTATTATAGTCTCTTATTAAGCAACTGCCTGTTAGTTCAAGAAGACTTACTCATACGAATAGGTAAGGGTTTGACGTTATCGCTCCCTTTTCCCTTCGTTCACACCGTACATGAAACTTTCATCTCATACGGCGTTCTAACTAATCC
>NZ_JBHLVO010000065.1:0-6488 GCF_042433335.1 Metabacillus herbersteinensis | reverse complement strand
TATAAAAGGATGTCTTTTTAACGTCTAGTTCTCCCATCGCTTTAACGGCTGTCATCTCTCCTGCTTTCCAACGATCATATACTTCTTTGAACTTTTCCTGTTGCATTAGCTTAAAAATGAAAATTGGTTATGCGAGAGTCAGTACAGTTGGTCAAGATTTAGCATCTCAAGAAGAAATTTTAAAAGAAAATGGTTGCGAACGTATCTATGTCGAAAAATTACTGGCACGACTACTAAAAATAGAAAAGAGCTAAATAAGTTAGTAGAAAATGTGAGACCTGGAGATATAGTGATGGTGACAAAAATAGACCGTTTGGCCAGGTCGATTATTGATTTAAATAAAATGATAGAAACCCTGCAAGAAAAACAAGTTGATATCCATTTTATCAAAGATAATTTATCTCTTAAGATCAATGAAACAGCAAACCCTCTACAATCTTTATTATTCAATGTTTTAGGTTCTTTTGCACAGTTTGAAAGAGATATAATCGTTGAACGAACATCTGAAGGTAGAGAAAGAGCAAAATCAAGAGGGAAACACATGGGTCGCCCATCACAACCGAGAAGAAATATAGAAGAAGCCCTACGATTAAATAATAGTATTAACACGAATGGATTAAGTGTGAAAGACATTGTGACACTTACTGGTGTGCCTAAGGCAACTTTATATGTGAAAATTAGAAAGAAACCTGCGAACAACCTAGAATAGTTGTAGACCTATTTTATAGTTTGATTCATCCGGAAGCAAGATATAATGTAAGGTTAGCTATTTCTAACTTTATTGTTAATCCACCTTAATTTTGGGATAAGTCATATAGGACACTCCGATTATAGCATTCGTTTTCATGAGTGGAAAACTCTCTCAGTCTGGAAATTATAGTACTATCCCCCTTTGTTAAAATAATTCTCTAAATCCTTCCCTAGTGAAGTTTTTTTTGTTTGGATAAGTATTGTTACAATAAATACGAGGTATTAGTTTGTGTGGTCGATTCTCTTTAGCAACTGATATGCTCCGGGATCAGTTTGATTTTGATTTTAACGATGAATTAAATCTTAGATACAACATTGCTCCAAGCCCAGATATATTAGTTTTAGGTTCAAATGGTAATAGTAGAGTTGACACTACTATTAAATGGGGTTTGGCACATCTTGGGCTAACAATACAAAAATTGGATACAATATGCTAAATGCAAGAGGCGAAACAATTGATGAAAAGGTAAGTAACCTTTTCGATTCATGATGAAAGACAGGAAACCATTTGTTATGGCAGATCTATGGGAGTTGGGATAAAGGTGAAGCACCGAAAGGGGAAAATGAATGGAGAACTCTAAGATATCTTCTTATCAATTATTCACTTTAATTGTAGTCTTTGTTATAGGGACTACAGTAATATTCCCATTAGCAGCGGATGCGAAACAGGCTGCTTGGATTTCTATTTTACTTGCAATGTTTTGTGGCTTACCTCTACTTATTATTTACTGTTATCTTAATCGACAATATCCAAACTTATTACTAACGGACTATTGTAAAAAAATCCTTGGAAAATATATTGGAACTACTATAGGTATTTTTTATATCCTATTTTTTTTGTATGGCGCTTCACGTGATGTGAGAGATGCAATGGAATTAGCCCCTTTATTCTTACATGGAACTCCTATTTCGGCTATTGGAATTGTTTTCATGGTGCCTATACTTTATGGATTATATTTAGGAATAGAAGTAATAAGTAGAACTATTGAGATTTTTTTTGTGTATCTAGTAATCACGGTAGTTTTAATGATAATTTTTGTGTTTTTTTCAGACATCGTTAAATTAGAAAACTTACTTCCAGTTCTTGAACCAGGGTGGGAAACGATTATCCGTACTACAATTAATGAAGCTTGGATGGCCCCATTTGGAGAAATAATTTGTTTTACGATGATTTTTGCTTATTTAAATAAACCAGAGTTACAATTAAAAGTTGGAATTGCAGGAGTTATATGTGGTGGATTAGTTCTAGCATTCATACATTTACTTACAATTGCGGTTCTAGGAGAACATATAAGAAGTCATTCTCTAGCGCCTCTTTTGAAAATGGTTCAAAAAATTGATATAGCTAATTTTATACAAAGACTGGACGCTATATTTATGATTTGGTTGGTTGTAAATGATTTTTTTAAAGTTACTATTTTCATGTATGCCGCTGTTATAGGTGGAGCAACTATTTTTAAATTATCTAAAAACCTCTTAATTATTCCATTTGGCCTTATCGTTTTTTTTACCTCAATCTTCTTTACTGGAAGTTATACAACTCATATGGCTCAAAGTGATATCGTACTTAAATATGTTTATCCGATATTTTCGGTATATATACCTTTACTATTGTTTATTGTATGTTTTATTCGTCAGAAATTAAATAAAATAGGGTAACTTTCCTTTAAAACAACTACAATCTGTTTCGTGCTTATGTTATTTACATAAAGGAAAAAGTCTCATACAATCCCTATCCTAACTTACAAAATATTATTAATTAGGGTTGGTCTATGTGAGACACAATATCTCTTCAACTAAAGGGTGCAATTATTTACCTAGTGTAATCTCCTTCGTTCTATTTTTTCATCACCCCTTTCAAGATTCATTTTTATGTAATCGCTTTCAGATTTCTTTGATAATTTGATTATCGCATGGTTGTTTATAAAAATGTTTTCTGAATATGTAAAGGTTTTCAGTGCCTGAAGTTGGATCGCATGGAAGCAGAACAAAAACAATCAGCCAATGGACACTGGGAACTTGATACAGTTGTCTCAAGTTGAGGAAAAAGCAAAGGTTGTTTGGCTACCCGCTGAACGGATAACACGGATGTATCTTGCTATAAAGATGGAGAATCGGAGCTCTTCAATTTTTCTTGAGATTCTTCCTCCATTATCTGGCCCTTTACATAAAGAAAGGCACTTCCCTTGTTACAGAAACGCGCCCGATTATTGAACAATCAATTTTAGGATTAATCCAAACAATATTCACAAAAATAAGCTTCACTCTGTATTTCTTAAAGACAATCAATCCGTTACACCTTGGGCCGTCACATGTAGTTAAATCATCTAAAGCTGGTCTTAAACCATATTTAAACAGATAAATTGATTTCTAGACAAAGGAATGTATACATTTCACAATAAGGACACTCGAATAAAGGATCTTCGCCACCGCATTAGAAAAAGGATAGCCTTACTTTGATTTAAGTAAAGTGTTTTAGAACCGGAATTCTTACAAAATAAACACAAATTTGATTCTACTTTTATAACTACCATGAGCGGTAGTTTTAGGTTCTTTAATAAAAACTTCATTCTTCTCTCACATTACTGTATTAATATTACTTATAGAAATGTTAATGTTCAACATTTTTCCACATTTTTTATCATTAAACTACTTGTTTGTGTTTTATAAATCAAATAGTCTTATTCATAAGTGATACAAAGAACGAATTTTAATCGTTATCTAATAAAGAACGGTGGGGGAAAATGTTACCTATAGAACGACAACAACAAATTTTAACATGGTTAGAAAAAGAAGTGACTTTACGGATTTCTGAAATCAGCAAAAGATTAGATGTGTCTGAAATGACTGTCTACAGAGATGTAAAACCATTGATTGATCAACAAAAGGTGTTAAAAACATCAAATGGAATTACTCTTTTCACTCAAACTTATGTTCCTTCTACCATTTGTTCGTATTGCAAGAAGAATTCCAACACAAGATTTTCCGTTCAACTCATCAAACTAAATCAGGGGGTGGAACATACCTGCTGTGCTCATTGTGGGCTGCTTCGATATCACGATATAGAAAAGGAAGTTTCTCAAATTATTTGTCATGATTTTTTAAAAGATACAACGATAAGTGCCAAGATAGCAATCTTTCTGTTGAATGCAGATCTTAATTTGAATTGCTGTCAACCACAGGTCATTGCATTCGACTCTATGAAACAAGCGAAACAGTTCCAAACGGGATTTGGCGGTGAGCTCTACAATTTTGAAGAAGCGATTATCCAAATAAAGGAAATGATGAATGGAAAAACCTGTTGCCATTCAAAAGAATAATAAGGGGCCCATCAAATGGAAGTAGTAAAAGTAGATCAAACGTTACAAGGTAAGAAAAAACTAACTAATAAACAAGGGAAATCCTCTCTATATCAAACCGTATGGAGATGGCATTTCTATGCTGGAATTATTTTTGCACCGCTGCTTTTTATCCTAGCAGTTACTGGCTCTATCTATTTATTTAAGCCACAGATTGAACAAGTGATTTATCAAGACTACTACGAAGTTAATCCGCAAAAAGATAAAATATCGGCATCCGAACAGATTGAAGAAGTGAAAAAGCTATACCCTGATTCAGGAGTGACAACATATCGTCCTGGAGAAAATGCCACGCGTTCTAGCGAAGTAAACATTACTACTGATAATGAATCTCTTACAATCTTTATAGACCCCTATACAGGTAAATCGATTGGAGAGTTAAATAACGAAGCCAAAATTATGGATAAAATTGAAGAAATTCATGGCGAGCTAATGGCTGGTACCCTAGGAGATAGAATAGTAGAGTTAGCTGCATGTTGGGCAGTCGTACTAATTGTTACTGGTCTTTATTTATGGTTTCCAAAAAAGAAGCAAGGCTTGTCAGGTTTTCTTATTCCAAGATTTAATAAAGGAAAAAAAATTCTTAGAAGAGACTTACATGCTGTACCTGCCTTTTGGATAGCAGCAGGAATGTTATTTTTAATTATGACAGGTTTGCCTTGGTCAGGTCTTTGGGGCAATAATTTTCAATCGTTAGCTACCAATTCTGGCTCAGGATATCCACCTTCTATCTGGGTAGGAAGTGCTCCAACATCCACAATTAAAACAAAAGATATAGCAAATGTTCCTTGGGCAGCTGAAAATTTAGATGTACCTATCTCAGAAATTAAAGGCATTATCCCACTGTCAATCGATGATGTAGTTGCGATAGCTAATCGTGAGGGTATACATCCAACTTATACTGTATACATTCCAAATGAAAAAGAAGGCGTATATACATTGTCAGCCTTTCCGCCAAAAGCGCAAGATGAAGCTACTATGCATATTGACCAATATTCAGGTGCAGTTCTAGCTGATTATCGTTATGAAAACTACGGTTTAATAGGAAAAATAGTTGCTTGGGGTATTACCTTGCATAAAGGGACTCAATTTGGTTTGGTTAATCAATTAATTAGTCTTCTTGTTTGTATAGGCATCATTCTTGTTTCAGTTAGTGGTTTTTATTTATGGCTGAAACGTAAACCGAAAAAAGAAATGGGTGCACCGAAATCCCCTAGTATAATAAAAATGAAGATTTTCCTGATCTTGTTAATTGGTTTGGGAATTTTGTTTCCATTGGTTGGTTTGTCACTTATTGTTGTGTGCCTAATAGACTGGTTAATTATTCAAAGAATACCTGCAGTTAAAAAGTTAATGAATGCATAATTCGAAAAGTAAAGGGTGTCTTTTGCTGTGAAAAAAAATATATGTATTTCTTTTATCATTATTTTCAGCCTTATGCTAAGTGCATGTTCACTTGAACCGGATGCTGCTAATCTATACAAAAAAGAAAAACCTCTTGAATCAGAAATAATCATTCCTAAATCCTTTTCAGATAATAAGCAAGAGACAATTAAGGTTGTTCTTACTCAAGCTGGTATAAAAGTTGAAGATGCTGATTTTGTTCATTTTGAAATATGGAAACAAGACGGTTCTCTAAAGAATAATATGGAGCAAGCTGAGGAAGAGGGAAACGGTACGTATAGTTTAAATAAAAACTTTGATAGTGACGGTCTATATTATATAAAAGTCCATGCAGGCAACGATGGTTCAATAATTATGCCTCAAAAACAGTTTATTGTAGGGGAACTTTCTAAAAATGAGTTAGAATTCTTGCAAAAAGGCTTGCAAAAACAAGAAGAAAGTCATGAACATCATCATTAAATTTATTTGATATTCCGGTTTTCATTTGAAGACCGGAATTTTCATAGAAAATTGCTTACCGTTGTAAATCTGCGTTTAGTTGGTACCCTGTAAAAAAGGGCCTGAATTTCCGATTAATAAAACGAGAAATTAGGCTCTTGATCTTAAATGAACGCGCCCGATTGTTAAAGCAGGAAGGAGCAATTTTATTAAAAACTACCTCATATGTTACAGCTTACAAAATTCGAGTATTCATTAACCTTTGGAAAAATTCGTTTTTGGCTTCCCTATATCCGTCCATCTCTTTCCCTTCACATTGCCATTTTTACCCAAATCAGGGACGATCAATGACCGCCTTCATGGCGGACATTGACTTTTTTAACGTATCGTTGTTGCTGAAAAAAACGCTTCATACGCTTTTGTCGGATTGGCAAACCATTCAGCAATTTCGTTTGCTTTTACTTGGTCCTGTGCACCCTGAAGTAGCAATTGAACAACATGCTCAGGTAATGGTTTCGTCATGGCATTTGTCCATTC
>NZ_JBHLVO010000064.1:0-6885 GCF_042433335.1 Metabacillus herbersteinensis | reverse complement strand
TCATAAGTCAATTCTAAATTGAAGGCAAAGAACGCCTTCTATTTAGAATCGCCTTATGCTTGTCGGGGCTGACCAAGGCGCTTGCGCTTTTGTTCTTTATATATTGTTCACCTTCAAGGCGCTTTCGGTTTTGTTCGAAGGCTAAAGATATAGAAGGGCAAGTATAGGAGCAAAAAGATAAACAATGCAACGAACTCAAGTGAAAGTATATACCAAGGATAGTCCCCTAACAAGTCAAGTAAACTTGGATTTGAGGGTTTCCTGGATAAAAACATGTAGTTCCCACCAGTCATTCTGTTCATCAAAAATACAAAAGTTGCCAAAATATTTAGTGCAAGTATCGCTCTCCAAACCGATCTTAAAGTCGGCTTAAAACCTTCGTAAATCACCATATAAACAGACGCTATAACAATTAATATATGTGCTAAAAAGAAATGAAAATAGCGAAAATGAGGAAAGTCATAAATTAATTCTGGCGTAAGTAGAGCTTGAGTCGCACCACCAATTCCTAAAAAAAAAGTCACTTCAAACAGAAAATAATTTCGAGACAGTAGCATGACGATGCTCAAAATTAAAGAAATTGAGCAAAGCTGCAAAGGCAGCATAAACTGTGCGTCCCACGTACCTTCTCTCAAATACCAAATATGTAAAAAAGCTTCAGAAAGAAACAATCCAATAACAATAAACATTCGGATGTGGTCGTGTTTATTATATTGTACGAACATTTTTCTCATCTTAAACAAGAGTAGGATCGTACCAACAGTCAATCCTAACATAAAAAGATGGGAAGGAGAGAAGAGAGCAAACTGTTCACTATAATTGTTCATCTAAGTAACACCGCCCTTTAATAATCGCCGCTCTATATAAACCTATATTTGTCATTCTATCAAAAAAAGTAGTACAGTATCACTGCACTACTTTATTATGACTTAATTATTCCCAACCATATTCTGATCAGATAGATCTGGATCGATAAAGTTCGTTGCATTGAGTCCATTATTTACGATCAGGAAATCACCTGTATTCGATGCTCCTGAGCCAAGTGCCGACTTAGAATTACTCTTTGGAGATAAGTAAAATGAATCACCAAAGTTCACAACACCGCCGGCTACGCTATTAATTTTGATCGGGCCTACGATTGCTGGCATGATAATTCATCCTTTTTAGTTTGGATACTTTAGCTTATGTTTAGGCTGATTAGATCGTTCGTAGAGTTAATTGTTTCCGACCATGTTTTGATCTGATAAATCGGGGTCAATGAAGTTTGTTGCATTAATTCCATTATTGATTACCTGAAAATCACCTGTATTTCCAGCACCGGAACCAGTTGCTGATTTAGAGTTGCTTTTCGGAGATAAATAAAAGGAATCTCCGAAGTTTACAACGCCGCCACCGATGCTATTAATTTTTAGTGGACCTACGATAGCTGGCATGTTTTACACCCATTTCCTTTACCTTGATGCGTTAGTTTATTCATAGACTGTAGGAATGTTCATATCCCTTTGTGGGATCAATTTTTAGTTTTTTTTCTACTATTTAAAAGCTGACGAATATGCTTCGTTCTTGTTTCACATACGATATCCCTTGTTGAACCAATATGAAAAACAGATGCAGTCGATACACCCAAAATATTCACCGCATTCACCTTAATTCGTGGCTTTTCATGATAAAAAGCTGTTTGTAAAGGTTCATACAGAAGAGGCTGCGGTATTTCCTCTTCAAAAATAGGATACTGTGATAAATCACCTTCATTTGAATAATAAATCTCAGCCTCTCGTTGCACGGCAAATACTTTGGCTTTTGTGTGTATGTTTTGGGAATCGCCAATATTAAAAACAGAACTAATCCCTAATGAATTAATGTATGCAAAGTTAACTTGTGATACACGACTAATCATTATTGTGGCGCCAACGGTACAAACGGACCGATAATTAACGATTCTGGAGGTGTATCAAATACAGATGAAAGGGTGATCGAGTTTGTATCCCCAATCAAAAATATGGATGAACTTGCTACACCAATGATCCGGACAGTACCGACAGAAATGTCTTTATTTACAACCGTAAAATTCATTTAGTGATCACCTTTCATTTCTTTCGGTAGATGGTTTATAAAGTGCATAATCGAATTTTCAACATCATTTTTCACATTTAATATAACATCATTTTTGAGTTGTTCCAGTGATTCGTTTTCAGTTATACGTAAATTGTTTACATAATATGAAATACGACTATCCACTTGCTTGCGAATGTCTTCGATAATATGTCTACGATGTGGTTCATCTAAGCGATAATCACAGTGTTGCTCAACTTTTTCGACCAATGACAGACAATCAACATTAAAAAAGTGATTCAATTCTTCGTGTGCTTGTTGAGTAATTTGCTGACGTAATTCTTTTTGAACGCCATTGACATTTACTCCTTTTTGCATAACTTCAAAGTTTTCGACTTGCTCTGGATCTGTTGGGTTTAACCCAATATTTAACGTACCTGCAAGATGTTCAATTTTTAGCTGATCAAATTTGTATTCAATTTTTTCAATGCTTGTATGAGGTTGGTTTTTCATTTCGTCTAAATTTGTTTTCATTGTCTGAACGATTTCTTCAAGCCGTTGAATCCGTTTGTTTTGTGACTCAATGTACCGATAAAGCTGCTGTAGATAGTTGGTAACATCATACATGTTTTCACCCACCTTTATTTCCTCGCTCAGAAGTTCATTACTTCTACTATATGCAAAAGAATCAAATTGGGTGTTTGCCTATATATCAGACTGTTAATTACGAAGCAGCAGGCGGTGTTAGAGGTACCAAAGCCCCTTCAGATGCACCCTCTGGAGATTCACCTGGAGATAGTGCTTCGGGAGCGGCTTCAGTAAAGCCTCCAGTATTATAGAGTGTAGAGAGTGGTTTAATTATGCCTGCACTTCCAATTTGTAAAACGGAGGAGTTGTTTAAAGACCCCACCCTTAAATAGTTTATTGGGATGGATTGATTAATATAAAAATTCATGGCTACCTCCTTATCATAACTCAGAATTTGCATGCCGTAATAATAAGTCTGCGTTTCTGAATCCTGCTCCGACGCACAGGACGTGCTAGTGCAGTTACAGCGACAGGACGTCGCGGTTGTAACTGCCTCGAGGTCATAAGTCTGACCAAGGCGCTTGCGCTTTTGTTCTTACAGGTTGCCGGCAATTGGTTGATCAATAACATCATTATCATACGTATTCGTAACACTGTTTTGGTTATAAATATTTAAGCCGTCACCAGTATTAAATGAACCAGCACCTGCAAACGTTTTAACTTCACTATAAGGGGAAATGGTAATCACATCCCCGATATGAACAATGCTACTTGTTCCGACGCTATTTACTTTAAATGCTCCAACAATGGCTGGCATAATGAACATCCTTTTTTCATTTTTAAAATCTCAGGGAGAAGCCTATGTAGTACATTTTATGTCTTGAACGAAAAAGTGTGTGATAAACGCGGAGAAACTTGAAATACTTGTGAAGGGCATCAAGGAATATATTAATTCAACTAGGAGCTCCACTTTTCATGAAGAAAGTGTAAGACGTTATTATTTAAGTAATTAAGTCCTTTATAAATGAATTAATTATATTTGCTTTTTTTTAGAAGGTCCGTTTTTTTTATGGATTCTCTAATTTGTTTTAGTAATAGCATGTCAAGTTCTTGGCTGCATTTTAACGTGATTTCAGCATTAATTCCGTGCTCTTTGGCAACTTGTATAAGGTTTTTCCTTTTGTATTCAATTTCATTAGAAACCATGGCCGTCTCCATCTTTCGCTCTTATATTTTTCGTTCAGTGGGCTGTTTTGTTTACTGTTTTTAACAGCAATGTGACCCGTATTCCGTTAGGATAAGCCTATTATACAACGTATTTTTTTTTATGATGTACATTCGCTAAAATAACTAATAATGTTACAAAATTCTACAGGGTACGTTGCAAATCCTTATTGTTATTTTAGAGGATATTTAGAGTTGTATATCGAATATTCTAACTATTAGAGTAAAAGGAAATATAAAAAAATGGGGGAATCATCATGAAATTTGTTACAGCTACTATAAATAACCAGCCGTTTATCGGTCTCATTCAAGGAGAAAAAGTATTAGATCTTCAAAAAGCAGAACGTAAATTATTTGAGCTTGCAACATTGCCTAACTCGTTAGTGGAGTGCCTTGAAATGGGTGAAAGATTTGTGTCACATATTAAACAGTTGGAAGAGTGGTTGAAAAAAGCGGAAGATACAGAGTCATACCTTTATTCGCTAACTGAAGTTACGATACTAGCACCGATCCCAAATCCTAGAAAAAATATTTTTTGTGTAGGTAAAAATTATCGTGATCATGCAATCGAAATGGGCAGCGCGGCGGATGTTCCTGAGCATTTAATGATCTTCTCAAAGGCTCCAACCACTGTAATAGCTCACAATGAGGAAATTGACCCTCACCTGCATCTAACGAATGGGCTAGATTATGAAGGTGAACTTGCAGTCATTATAGGGAAAAAAGGAAAAAGAATAAATGAAGAAGAAGCGATGGACCATGTATTTGGCTACACGATTCTAAACGATGTGACAGCGAGAGACCTACAAGCTCGTCATAAACAGTTTCTATTAGGAAAGAGTCTAGACACATCTTGTCCAATTGGTCCTTATCTTGTCCATAAATCTGCGGTTGAAGATCCTTATCAACTAACGGTTCAAACAACAGTTAATGATGAAGTTAGACAAAAAGGCTACACAAAAGACATGATATTTTCAATTGAAAACATTATTTCTACCATTTCACAAGGAACAACACTTGAACCTGGTGACATCATTGCTACTGGAACTCCCGCTGGTGTTGGAAAGGGCTTTAAGCCACCAAAATATCTGCAACCTGGTGATGTGGTTGAGATCGAAATCGATGGACTAGGGGTTTTAAGGAATAGAGTGAAAGAACAGTAGATGTGTCTCAAAAGTGAAGATGCCACTCACTTTAAATAGGTGAGTGGCGTCAGATTTTATGAAAGAACTTTCTTCACTTTCTCAATAGCCCAATCCAAATCTTCTTTTGAGATAACGAGTGGTGGGGCAAAACGGATAACCGTTTCGTGTGTTTCTTTACAGAGTAAGCCTTCTTCTTTTAGTTTTTCACAATAAGGACGCGCTAGTTCTGTAAGTTCAACACCGATGAATAAGCCTCGGCCACGAACTTCTTTGATGATTGGATTTTGAATTTCTTTTAAACGTTCCTGCATGTAGTTTCCGAGTTCAAGGGAGCGTTCAGGAAGTTTTTCGTCGATTAATACGTCTAGAGCTGCAATGGAAACGGCACATGCAAGTGGATTTCCACCAAAAGTTGATCCATGTGAACCAGGGTTGAAGACACCTAGAATATCTTTGTTAGCTACAACACATGAGATTGGGAATACGCCGCCACCTAATGCTTTTCCTAAAATGTACATGTCTGGTTTAATTTCTTCCCAGTCACAAGCAAACATTTTACCTGAACGACCTAAGCCAGCTTGGATTTCGTCTGCAACAAAAAGAACATTGTTTTCTTTACAAACTTCAAAAGCTTCTGTTAAATATCCTTCAGCAGGAATGTGAATGCCTGCTTCACCTTGAATTGGCTCGAAGATAAACGCTGCTGTATTCGGAGTGATTGCTTGTTTCAATGCCTCTAAATCGCCAAATGGAATAATTTTAATGCCAGGAAGCATTGGCCCAAAGCCTTCTTTATACTCTTCACTAGATGACATTGACACCGCTGTCATAGTACGTCCGTGAAAGTTGTCCTCACACACAATGATTTCAGCTTGGTTTTCAGCGACACCTTTTACTTGATAAGCCCAACGACGAACAGTCTTTACAGCTGTTTCAACTGCCTCTGCACCCGTATTCATTGGTAAAACCATATCCATTCCAGTTAACTCAGAAACTTTCTCATACCAAGGGCCAAGTTGATCATTATGAAAAGCGCGAGATGTAAGGGTAATCTTATCCGCTTGCTCCTTAAGAGCCTCGATAATTTTAGGATGTCGATGGCCTTGGTTAACTGCCGAATAGGCACTTAACATGTCCATGTATTTATTGCCATCTGGGTCTTCTACCCAAACACCTTCTGCTTTAGAAATAACGATTGGCAGCGGATGATAGTTATGTGCACCGTATTTTTCAGTTTGTTCGATAATTTGTGTCGATTTTGTCATAATATCCCCTCCACAGTGTAGATTGTAGTATTCGGGCGTATTCGCTAATATCCCCTATCCCTACAATAGCTCAGTCTTTTTAAGAAAACAACTCACCAAGTTATTATTTTATATTCAGAAGAAAATCATGTTAAAATAAGGTTGTCTGATATGGAACAAACAAGGAGGATTTTAAAATGACACACGCTCACATTACAACATGGGTTGTTGCACTTATTCTATTTTTTGTGGCAAACTCACTGTTCAAGTCTGGAAAAGAAAAGCCTTATAAAATTACCCACATGATTTTACGATTGTTTTACTTATTGGTTATCGGGACAGGAATTTGGATTGTTACAAGCCTTACCAATATTAGCGGAGAATATATTGCGAAGATTGTGCTTGGGATCTGGACAATTGGCATGATGGAAATGGTGCTTGTAAGATCAAAAAAAGGAAAGCCGACAAAAGTGTTTTGGATTCAATTTTTTGTAGCGCTTATCCTTACAATTATACTAGGACTGCGCCTGCCGCTCGGGTTGTTTGACTGGTTTTAATAGAAAAAAGGCTGCTGATTTCACTCGAATTAGCAGCTTTTTTCTGTGTGCCAGGCATGTTCATCAACTAGACGGTGGAAGTCCGTTATGGGCGTTGGGATATGCGAACCATTAGTCGAAGGCAAGGGTGTCCAC
>NZ_JBHLVO010000063.1:0-6963 GCF_042433335.1 Metabacillus herbersteinensis | reverse complement strand
CTCAAATGTTCGCTCGACTTGCATGTATTAGGCACGCCGCCAGCGTTCGTCCTGAGCCAGGATCAAACTCTCCAATAAGATTGTTTGACTAGCTCTTTTTTTGCACACGAATGTGCATAAAAACTTTGTTGCTTTGTTGATAAAATCAACGTTGGCACGCTTGGTTTTGTTTAGTTTTCAAAGATCATTTTTCGAGACAAGATAATAAACGTTTTTTTCAACCGACTTCTTCGAAATCAGCGACAAAAATAATCTTATCAAATTGTTTCGTTTTTGTCAACTTCTACGAAATTTTTTCGAGAAAAGAAAAAGTTTCATTTATGATTGATATCTTGGAGCGACAATTACTATCTTACCATCTAACTTCGTAGAAGTCAACAACTAAGATTAAACGTTTTTGAGGTTGACTCATTTAATTCGAAATGAGAGATAAAAGTAATTGCATCAAATAACTTCATCTTTTGAAACTTCTGCGAAGTTTCATCGAAGGAAGAATAAATGTCTCTTATATCGGTGTTTTGCAGCGACAATTAATATCTTATCATTTAGATTAATAGAAGTCAATAACTATAAGACAATGAATTCGCTCTACAGAATGCTAACTTAGCAGTTTAGTAACAAGGGCAAGTAAAAAAAGAATTTTTGTTAGACCAATTGACAGTATGCGGAAACCTAGAAAGTTGGATCAAACCATTGAGTATAGCTATGAATGTAGAGGATGTATTATGGAGACAAAATGAAAACTCCCATTCAATTGGTAAGATCGCGAATCATTTTTTTCTATAATGAACCTGGCTGAGAAACGCTTTAGGGGAGAACCACTTACCGAAAATGCCGTGGACAATGATTCGACGTTTAAGACAATTGATGATCTAAACCAAACAACGGACCGAATGCTTGAAGGTCATACGTAATTCACATGGAATAATACATAGATGAGTTTGAATGAAATGAGGGTGAACAATCTATGAGTGTAGATCAAAAAGCATCGATACGAAGCATCTTAGAAGTATTGTCACAAGAAGGGGTAAAGACCGCCGATGTGGCTAAACAAATACCCGGCATCAGTGAAAAGCCATTTAGAAGCGCATTAAAAGAAGCTGGATATGAATTTAGAAACTCTGGTCAAAAGGGTTGGTTTTTTATTAGGGAAGGCGAAGAACCCCTTGATAAAAGTATTTTTGATTATGTGAAACCGAGTTCATTACCTAAGAAGGAGAGTTCACCTATAGTTCATAGACCTTTCACACAAAGTAATCAGCAGTTCATAGAGGGTAATAAAGAATTCACACATCATTCACCTAGTATTCATAAACAGTTCACTCAAGATGAAATTCATATGATTAAGTAAATGCTTAAATCGTGGTAAGAGGTTGCCCCAACAACACAAACTAATGAGCAAAGTATTTATGACCGCGTGAAACAGTTGCCACAAAGCGAAAAAACAAGAAAGACGATTATTTTGATCGTATCATTGGTAAACGTTTAGATGGTTTTTGTGAAGCTGAAAGGATTAATAAGTCTGATGTCTTGCATTTAGCATTAGCTGATTTTCTAGAAAAGTATGAAAAGTGACTAAAGAAATAAAAAGTTTAAACATTAATTAAAAAATAAATCAAAAAAACCCTTAAATTTGAGCTTAAATACTCGAATTTGAGGGTTTTCTATTTTTAATTTCCTATAATTGACATTATGTTAACTGGATTTGTATAGGGTATACAAAAAACAATCCACTTTAGATAACTAATTCATATCATTGTTAGAAAGTACGGCATATATCTATAAAGACATTTTTTTAAAATTTTTAAACAGACAGGTAAAAACAAACCTTTTAGGGATTAGCATAGATGCTAAATAACATTAAAATCAGGAGTTGAGTTGATGGAATCCAAAACACAACTAACCGGACGGGTTATCTTTAAAGGAGATCCCGGATATGACGAAGCACGCAAAAATTGGAACCCTTACACTGACACGTTTCCTCTCGTTTTTGTTTTCGCCCAAAATCAATATGATGTGTCCAACGCATTGAAATGGGCACGAGAAAACAATGTACCTCTTCGGGCTCGAAGCGGACGCCATGCTTTGGAAAGAAAGATGTCTGTGGTAAAAAACGGAATCATCATCGATGTTAGCGACATGGATAGGATTCGGCTAAATAGTAAGAAGGAGGTAGCTCTTGTAGAAACCGGTGCCCATGTAGGTCCGATTGTAAAGGCTTTAGCACGAAAAGGATTCATGTCTCCTTTTGGAGATAGTCCGACCGTTGGAATTGGTGGTATCACATTGGGTGGAGGAATTGGTGTACTTCAGCGCTCAATCAGCCTTATCAGTGATAATCTTATTGGACTGAAAATGGTTGATGCACAGGGAAGAATATTAAAAGCTGATGAGAACAACAATTCCGACCTCCTATGGGCTTCGCGAGGTGGAGGTGGAGGGAATTTCGGAATCTGTACGGAATATATGCTAAAGGTGCATCGTGCACCTGAAAAGGCAACCACATTCGAAATTATTTGGCCATGGGAACAACTCGAAACGGTTTTCAAAGCTTGGCAAAGATGGGCACCTTTTGTTGATGATAGATTAGGTACCATATTAGAAATTTTCAGTAAAAGAAATGGTTTACTCCATGCAACAGGGCTGTTCCTCGGTTCAAAAGCAGAGTTAACAGACTTGCTAGAACCTTTAACAACAGCAGGTACGCCATCAGAGGTATCAATCCAAACCTTCACTTACCCTAATGCTGTTGAAAACCTGCTTCCACCTGAGCCAATACCCGGTAGAACAGACATGAAGAACAAATTTTCATCAGCTTGGGGTCTTGATCTTTTTCCAGATAAAGCGATCAGGACCATGCGTCGTTTTCTTGAAGAATCAACCGGAATCGACTCCAATTTCTTTTTCCTGAACTGGGGAGGGGTTGTTAGTAGAATCTCACCAGAAGCAACGGCATTCTTTTGGCGCGACCCTAAGTTTTATTTGGAGTGGAATGCAACCTGGACTGATCCTTTTGACGCTCAAAGAAATATCGCTTTGGTTGAAAGAACTCGCGATATGTTGAAACCTTTCATCGAAGGATCCTATGTTAACGTTCCAGATTTTAACATTGAAAACTTCGGAACTGCGTATTATGGAACCAACTTTGACAGACTGCAAAGAGTTAAAGCAAAATATGACCCGAAAAACGTATTCAACTATCCACAAAGTATACCTCCCGAATTTTAAGTTTATTATTTAATATGAAAAAGACAATATAATGAGTAGAACCTCTTTCTAACGTGTGGTCTTCAATATAAAAATGATCTTCAATTGAAGATCATTTTTTAATGCCTATAAGTAGACGTTATGTGAACTAAATTTGTATAAAGTATTCACTTTAAGATAGGTTCATATATTCAAAGGGATATTGTAATTTTATGTTAAAATATTATAAAAAGTTATGTGAACTAGTTGTAGCTTTGAAATAAAGTTTGATCAAAAATACCTCGCAAACCCATATTTTACGATAAATAAAAAGAATCCATTTTGAAAAAATATTGATCACAATGGATTCTTCTCCAGCAGATTTAAGTTTGGTTTTTATAAAAAAGTTTGATCACTTTCTACCTACGTTGTTCCACAATCGCGCCCGATTGCTGAAAATCATTTCGAAGACCTTAATGAAGGAAAAGCACTCGTTCGTAAAAACCAAGGATGCAGTTCATTTGGCATCTATTCATTTACTTCCCAGTGTGGATTCCAAACAACTTCCCACAAATGGCCATCTGGGTCTTGGAAGTATCCAGAGTATCCACCCCAAAATGTGTTATGTGACGGGACTGTTATAATAGCCCCAGCCTTCTTTGCCTGTTCCATTACCTTATCAACTTCCTCTTTACTTTCTACATTGTGACCAATAGTAAAGTCGGTAGGACTTGATACGGTCTTATTAATCTTTGCATCATGTGCTATATCTTTTCGATTCCAAATGGCAAGCTTTAAGCCTGCTTGTAAGTCGAAAAAGGCAACGGCGCCATGCTCAAATTCTTTGCCAACTATACCTTCTGTCGAAAGTCCCAGTCCGTCTCGATAGAATTCTAACGATTTTTCCAAATCATCTACGCCCAATGTAATTACAGTAATTCGTGGTTTCATAAATTGATGATGCCTCCTCATAATTTTACTATCAAGACCCTTTACCTACCCAATCTTATCAGAATCAGAGCGTACGCTAAAATATTCAAGTAAACTTGCACGAGGCTAACTTTCCAAAATTCTTCCCTATCTTCAATAATCTGGCCCTTTCATGCAAAAAGGACGCTAATCCTATTCCGGAAATGCGCCCTATTCTGGAACAATGCCACAGTTTAAATTTCTTTAGTTGAGAGTAAGAACAAACTCCTCAACTTCTTTACCACGTGCATTTGCATATCCTCCGTCTTCACCTGTAATTCTAAATCCACATCTCTTTAAAACCTTTAATGATCCAGCATTGTCCTTCGCAGCACGAGCATAAAGTGGACGAATTGCAACCTGTTTTAGAAATTCCCGTAAGGCGTTGGTTGCAATTCCCTTCCCCCAATATTCTTTTCCAATCCAATAGCTAATTTCTGGTTCTCCGAACTGCTCGAAATGCGAAACATGTCCGACCACAGTGTTTTCAACAATGATTGTTTGCTTAACAATATCCTTGTTCGCAAGTATTTTGTTCCAGTGTTCAGTGAAGCTATCCCAATCATTAGGATTCTTACTCGTAAACGCAGCCATTTGGTTTGCCTCACTGTCCTGCTGGTGCTTAAAAAAAATGGGAAGATCGTCCTCAATCACATTCCGAAGTATCATATTGCCCATCCAACTCCTCCTTTGCCGTTCGCTTCATTTTAACAAACGTGTATTCCCGTTAAAAAATAATTATAACCCTTTCCTTATTCCGTTAAATGGCCCGATACACAAAGAAAGAGCGCAATTCTTTTTAAAGAAACGCCCCCGATTGTTGAACCAAGTGGTTTAAATTTAATACACAGTTAGGCATTATTGCGACAAAATCATTTAACCCCTTCATATAAGGTAACGCACTGTTGCATCCAGCAAGAGTTCGCAATAAAAAAAACAACCGAAATAATTCGATCGCTCTAAATTCTTAACCTATTCGTGATACTATCGAAGTAATTAACCCCTTTATCCGTTACCTCTGCGTTTAACATATTCCCAAAATTCGTATGACTAATTAAACCTTCGTTATACATTTCTTCGCAAATCTTAACGAAGTCTTCCGAAGTGACGTCGCAAGCTTCTGGGGAAGGCTCCTTATCGTTTAAGAGCGAAGTTAAAATCGATACTTTTCCGTTTATAACGTATAAATCTTCGTTCATTTCGCACACCTCCTCGACTTAATATCCGTTAAAGGCGCTTGCTATATACGTTAATTTTCAAAAGTTAAAATCGATATTCGGACTTATTTCGCACTATTCGTCAAAAGTGCAATATTAAAGAAATAACATTTATTCACCTAAATAACTAAAAAACACAACTCTTTATACAAGAATTGCGCCCGATTGTTGAATAAGTGGTTTAAATTTAATACACAGTAATAGCGTAATGTGCACCAATTGATCAAAACCTCAAAATCCACCCCAAAGATTTCCATTTACGTGATATAATTAGAAGAATGCTTAATCAAAACCAAGGAGGGATAACCGATGACCATAAGTCTTACCCCTTATTTAACTATGGATGGAAATGCAAAGGAAGCTATTCAGTTTTATGAACAAGCAATCGGTGCCGAAGTCCTCGAAATTGTTACATATGGAGAAATGCCGGAAATGCCTAATACTTTTACTGATGATCTGAAGAATCTTGTGGCACACGCAAAGTTACAAGTTGGAGAAACAGAACTCATGTTTTCCGATACTCCAGGTGGTTCGCCTATTCAAAAGGGTAAACAGGTTACGATTTGTATTACATCTAACGACGTGGAAAAATCAAAACGAATTTTTGAAGCATTACGACAAGACGGTCAGGTCAATATGCCCCTTGAAGAAACTTCTTTTAGCCCTGCTTTTGGTGATGTAACAGACAAATTCGGCGTAACCTTTCAAATTTTCACTGAAAATCAAAACTAAATTTCAGATAAAGAGTTACTCAGAATTATGAGCGACTCTTTTGTTTTTATTGCACAATTTGTGTCAAATGTGCAGTATTAAAGTAATAAAAATTCTCCTTTATTCATCTAAATAACTAAAAAGACACAACTCTTTATACAAGAATTGCGCCCGATTATGGTAACACCATCGTTTGCTCATGCCCTGGTCTTTGTATCTCTTCAAATTCCTGAACAAGTTGTGGCAAAAATTCATATTGATCATCTTCAATATTCCACCAATCTGTCTTCACATCATCTGTAACAAAAATGATGTTCTTCTGCTCTTCCTTAGCAAATCGTATTACTTCTTTCCATAAGATCAAATCACTATATTTGCGAATGCCATCTTTTTTCTTTCCATCCTTATGTCCTGGAGGTATATTTTTCTTATATCTATTTTCACCATCTTCACAAATCCCATATATCTCATCCCTAGTAAAGTCTGTCATTATCTGATTATTGTCCAGCAATTCTTGTACTAGTTCTTTAACCACATCACTCGTCCAACTATCTTGTATAAGGGTTAAAACACTTCGCTCCTCAAAATAATCTGTAAGCATGGTTTTTAACTCATCATATTTTTCATCAATTTTATCTTGGAATTCATCTGCTTCTGGAAAATGTCGAGTAATTAAGGCTGATCTTGCATTAAGATCCTCTTGCTGTTGAAAATAAAAAAGGCTTTACTTCTTATTAAAGTAAAGCGCCCGATTGTGGAATATCTTTAGTACATGCCCTGTTAAACTCCCTCAGTTAGATACATTTATCTCTCGAATGCTCACTTATTCGCAGGATTTCAAACCACTTGATAGAACAATAATGGATGAATGAAGTGAGTT
>NZ_JBHLVO010000062.1:0-7206 GCF_042433335.1 Metabacillus herbersteinensis | reverse complement strand
ACACCCGTTCCCATACCGAACACGGAAGTTAAGCTCTTCAGCGCCGATGGTAGTTGGGGGTCTCCCCCTGTGAGAGTAGGACATTGCCGGGCAAGAGCTTTATATTATTATCTTATTTATTATCGCGGGGTGGAGCAGTTCGGTAGCTCGTCGGGCTCATAACCCGAAGGTCGCAGGTTCAAATCCTGCCCCCGCAACCAAAATGGTCCCGTGGTGACTGATAGTATAAATCTTTCTTTCAACTGTAACTCTTCTGAGTTACACATATAAGCTCATTGTCTGGTGATGATGGCGAAGAGGTCACACCCGTTCCCATCCCGAACACGGAAGTTAAGCTCTTCAGCGCCGATGGTAGTTGGGGGTCTCCCCCTGCGAGAGTAGGACATTGCCGGGCAAAAGAACCTATTTCAGGCGAATGCTCGTAACAATTAGAATTAACCCTTAGGAGTAGGAGGGTTAGTTCTTTTTTGTGTATTATTTCATAGAAGTTGAGTTATGTGAAAATATATTGTACAATGAAACAGTAGAATCATACCTTTCTAAAAATTAAGGCGGTGATTAATATCAAAAACACTGGCGCAGAAAATATAATAGATAAATTTTCCAAATGGCAAAAAGAACTAGGAAAAGCTGATGGTACGGTAAAAACTTATGTAGGAGTTCTTGAGAAATTTCAATCATGGTTAACAACAAAAGATATAACACTTGATCAGATTTCAAAGAATGACGTTCAATTATATATGGACTATTTAGAAGAACAGCAAAAAAACGCGGGTACGATTGAAAAATATCTTGCAGCAATAAGTGTTTTTTCGCGTTTTTTAGGGAGATCTCAAATTATTTTGGATATCCAACGTAAAGAAAAAATGAAGGAAAGTGAAATACCTAATTCTCTTGAAGAAAGTGAAGAAAAGCAATTGTTATTGGAGGTTAAGGCAGACGGAAGCCTTCGTAACATCGCAATTGTTTATACTCTTTTGTACACGGGAATTCGAATTTCAGAACTATGTGCTTTAAATCTTGATGATATTAGAATGATTGATAAAAAAAGAACGCTTCTTGTAAAAAATAACGAAAGAGTCATTCCACTTTCAAAAGAAGTCAGTGAACATCTAAAAAATTATATCGATTCTATTAATACAAATAGAGAAGCATTATTTGTTTCGAGCGTAAATAAGAGAATATCAACTAGAGCAGTGCAATATATGTTACAAAAATACGATGTAAATCCTCATAAATTACGTCATACATTTTGCCAGAAGCTTATCAATAAAGGAATTGATATTCACACTGTAGCAAAATTGGCAGGACACAGGGATGTAAATGTGACAAAACGTTATGCTAGTGAGTTAGAACTTAACTTAGAAAATGCAATTGATCAAGCTTTTTCATAAAAAGGTTCACGATTATAAAATCGTGAACCTTTTTTACCTGAAATAGATGTTGTATTAATAGATATTAATCTTACTAGAGCTAACTTAGATGGAATTGAGATTATAGAAATATTAAGCATATCCTTCGAATGCTGTAAGATGAAATTTAGAATAACTAGTTTCAATAACATCACAAGATACTCTTATTGTTTCTCTTCTAATTCAATAAAAGGGCGTTTTGTGAAGTAACTAATACCTAATTTTTTATTGATGTGTAATTGAGAAGTTAGGTTTTTATATTAGTCTATCCCATGTAGAAATTTATCATATCTAACGACCGCTATATATAGTATCAATCTTTTAAGGACTGATACTATATATAATGGCCCATTTCTTTAATAACGTTATTCCGCAATCGGGCGCGATTGCTGAACAATGAGCAGTCGCTTTTTTACTAAACCGATCAGAATAGTTCTGAAAATGATTGGATGAAAATAATTAAGAAACCCAGCTAATCTTCTCTTGTGAAGGTAGCTGGGTTTTTAAAGTTGGATGTGCAAAATAACACTTAAAATAAGCGCAAATTATCGAACAAAGTGACAACATGGGGGAATATGTAATATGATTTATGGTTATGCCAGGGTATCCAAAAGATCAGAAGTTAGCAACTCAATTAAATCATTTAAAAAAGTATGAAGTAGATAAAATAATTTCAGAAAAAATTACTGGTATATCAATACAAAAACCTAAATTGGATAAACTTCTTGAAAAACTCCAAGATGGAGACACATTGGTTATTACCAGGATGGACCGATTAGGAAGAAGTACAATGCAGCTCTTAACGTTGGTTGATGAATTAAGATTAAGAAACATCCACCTTGTCCTTCTATCACCTAACATTGATACAAGGGACGAAATTTGGGGCAAGCTCTTTTTAACCATTATGAGTGCGGTTGCTGAAATGGAAAGAAGCCTTATCAAAGAGAAGCAACGAAATGGAGTTGCTATCGCCAAGTCACAAGGTAAATATAAAGGTCGAGTGAAAAAATACCACTCTAAGCATTCTGGGATGAATCACGCTTTGGATCTGTACCGTTCAGGGAATTAGACAGTAAAAGAAATCACGGAAATAACCTCTGTCTCCAGAAGTACTTTGTATCGAGCATTGAAGGAAGAAGAAAAGGTTAAAGATAAAGTGTTGATGAATGTATGATTAAAATGTGTGACTACTAAGTGGTCACGTCCCCATTTAGAATGGCAGGGGATGACTTGATTTCAGGAACCCTTAACGTAGAAAATCGTTTGTGAATGTTGGTTTTTGATAGTAGTAATCCAATTAAACCCAATCCTGAATGGGTCGTTAGCGTATCATCAGAATCTTCGAGAATAAACTTAACCATTTGAAACACCAGCCTAGTGAAATAAAATTAGCTATATAAAACAGCTGTTACCCTTATTATATCAGGCTTTACAAGATAGATTGTGAATAATTACAACGGATTCAGGTATAATGCTTAAATCCTTTTTCACCCTTGGCTTAAGGTCTAAATAGGAATATAGATTTAAAATTCAGAATATTGGTATATATTTATTGACAATCCTTTTTCCTTTTCATACGTTAGACAAGTAGGAATCTATTGGAGGAGGAAAAAGATGAAGAGATTATGGAAAGCTAGTTTAGCAGTATTATTCAGTATCTTATTAGTTGCCGGAACAATGCCATTAACCGGCCAGGCGAAAAAGCCTCAAATGGACTATGATCAGTACAGCCAGGTGGATGTTGGAAAGGATGGAATGGTTGCATCCGCACACCCGCTTGCATCCCAAATTGGCGCAGATGTATTGAAAAAAGGCGGCAATGCGATTGATGCTGCTGTTGCCATCCAATTTGCCCTAAATGTTGTAGAGCCTATGATGTCGGGCATTGGCGGAGGCGGCTTCATGATGGTGTACGACGGTAAAACAAAAGAAACAACGATTATTAACAGCCGTGAACGTGCACCTGCAGGAGCCTCGCCTGACATGTTTTTGGATGAAAACGGGAAGCCGATTTCCTTTTCTGAACGATCAACAGGCGGTACGGCAGTAGGGGTTCCAGGCACGTTAAATGGTCTTGAGACCGCTTTAGGTATATGGGGGACCCGCCCTATGCAGCAATTAATCGGCCCTGCCATCAAGCTTGCAGATAAAGGTTTTCCGATTGATTCTGTGCTCGCAGATGCAATCGGAGATAATGAAGAAAAGCTGATCAGATCCGCTGCCGGTGAGATCTTTGTTCCAAATGGCACACCGCTGCAGGAAGGGGACAAGCTTATCCAAAAGGATTTGGCAAAAACATTTAAAATGATTCGGTCAGGCGGAGCGGATGCCTTTTATAAAGGGGAGATTGCAGAGGCTCTTGCCGCAGTCGTGCAGGATTTCGGCGGATCCATGACTTCGGAAGATTTAAAGAAGTATGACGTTACGATCGATAAGCCGATTTGGGGAGACTATCAAGGCTATCAGATTGCCAGCATGCCTCCTCCAAGCTCTGGCGGTGTGTTTTTGCTGCAAATGCTTAAGATCCTTGATGATTATAATCTTTCCCAATATGATAAGGGCTCTTGGGAAAAATATCATCTGCTGGCTGAGACCATGCATCTTGCCTATGCAGACCGTGCAGCTTACGCGGGCGATCCTGAATTTGTAAATGTGCCATTGAATGGGTTACTTAATCCGGATTATATTAAGGAGCGTCAGGAGCTAATCAGCCTTAATGCTGTGAACTCAAAACCGGAAGCAGGCAAACCGTGGAAATACGAAGCAGACACAGCGAATTACGAACAGACTTCTCAGCCAAATGACCGCCAATACGGGGAAACAACGCATTTTACTGTAACAGACAGATGGGGAAATGTCGTTTCCTATACAACGACAATTGAACAAGTCTTCGGTACAGGGATCATGGTTCCGGGATATGGCTTCATGTTAAATAATGAATTAACGGATTTTGATGCTGTTCCTGGCGGGGCAAATGAAGTACAGCCGAATAAGCGGCCATTAAGCTCGATGACACCAACCATTGTTTTTGAAGATGATCAGCCTGTTTTAACGGTTGGATCACCAGGCGGACCGACAATCATTACATCCGTTCTTCAAACCATCCTTCATGCAATCGAGTATGATATGGAGCTGAAGGCAGCAGTAGAAGAACCGAGAATTTATACAAATAACTTGAGTTCTTACCGCTATGAAGACGGAATTTCTCCCGATGTGATCGGTCAGCTGAATGCGATGGGCCATCGCTTTGGTCCGAATCCTGTAACCATCGGGAACGTACAGAGTATTTTAATAGATCACGAGAGTGGCACATTCAAGGGAGTAGCAGATTCCAGCCGAAACGGAGCGGCAATTGGAGTCGATTTAAAAGGGAAAAGGAAATAAGTACTGCGGACAGCGCCCGCTTTGAAAAGGGCGCTGTTTTTCATGCCGGTTAGAATTTCTCTTGAAAAAGAAAAAAAAATTAAAGCTTTGCTTGATAAACAACTAAAGTAAATACTTTTAAGCTAACCGGTAGCTTTTCTTTAAGAAGAAACAAACCATTCTATATATGATCTTCCACAAACTGGCGCTTTCTTTTAATAAGAAAGCGTCAGTTTGTATTGGGCTAGATTGTTAAACATCAGGGAATTTAGAAAAGGTTCTATATATTGTTCAAATATCAGGGCGTTAGTTCAGTAACAAAAGGTATATCTGGCTTTATTAAGATAAGATAAATAATAATCTAAAATAGTTGTTTTTCTAAGCGAGGGAAATTTGATTATGCATATTATAGGTCAGGTTTTATGGATTATTGCTGCATATCGTTGGGGTGATTGGCGGAACTGGAAGAAATATCATTCAACAATGCTCTACATGATAGTCTTTTCTTTGTTATATGATGTTCTTACATATAATTATTCACTATGGATATTTGGAGATTTCTTTTTACCAACTCACACATTAAATAGCCTTGCCGTAACATTTATAGGATTTCCCTGCTCTGTTCTCATATTTCTTTCACGTTTCCCTAAACATTCTAAAATAAAAAAAGTGATATATGTGGCTTCGTGGGTCATTTTATACTTAGCTATTGAGTATTTTTTTGTTGCGATTGATTTGTTCTATTATGATAATGGATGGAATATTTGGTGGTCAGCTTTATTGGTCATAATGCTGTTTCCAATGTTATTGCTACACCATAAGAAACCTTTATTGGCATATTTGATTGGAGTTCCAATTATTATTTTTTATTTGCTAGTCTTCGAAGTACCTATTAGTAAAATGAAATAATAATAATAAAATTAACTGAACAAAAATGAGTTCTTCAACAATCGGGCGCTTTTCTGAAATAAGAAAAGCGTATTTCTTCATGAAAAGGGCCATATTGTCGCATAACCGATGATGAAAATTTTGCTAAAGTAGAAAGGGTTTTTAAAGGAGTGTTAATAACCTTTAGGATAGCTCAATAAAAATCAAATTAGGTGTAATGATAATGTAAATATGTGTATAGTAAAAAGAAAAATTTCCCTTTATATCTAAGGGGTGGGAGGTTGTTATGGATAGGATAGAATATGAATGGGTAAAACTAACACGTCAAATTTTATTAGATCAATGTAGAGAATTGAATGAAGATGAATTTATTAAAGAGTTTGAATTTGGTTTTCAGAGCATTAGAGATTCTTTAGTTCATGTGGCAGGTTGTTATCATGCATGGTTAGGTTCTTTTGTGCTATCAGAAACAACATCACCATTATTAACGAAGGAAGTAATTAATAATATGAAGGTAGATGATATTCAACGCTATTTTAAACAAGCTGATGAATATGTTGAGTGTGTATTTGAGCAATTCAATAACAAATTTGATGAGTTTATCGAAAAAGAGCCTTCTTGGAGAACAGGCAGTGGGTTTATAAGAAAAACGCCACATCAATTACTAATCCATTCAATTACTCATGAATCACATCATAAAGGGCAAATTGTAGCTATGCTACGTTTACTTGGCCATTCACCTAAAAATACAGACATATTAAGGTTGCCTGAAAAGGAATTTGCAAAATAATTATAAGGAAGTCTTCTGCAATAAAGCGCCATTCTTGAATAAGGATGTGCGCTCTTTATTATTTAAAAAGGTTTCCTATATAGAATGTGGTGAATTTTGGGAATTTCTTATAGATCATTAGTAAAAAACATAGAGAATAAGGGGGATAAAAGTGAAAAAAGTATTGAGAGTAATCTTAACTATGTTAATAGAGATAGGTGTATTGTGGGGTATATCTATAGTTTTTCAATTGAATCTTTTGGAGATTTTGTTCTTAGCTGGAGTAGTAATATTTGCAATATTATGGCTATTTCAATTTTCCTCTAATCAAAGTCAAAACCAATATATTGCAAATATAAAAGGAGTGACATGGCAGGACGCTGGAGGAATAAAATTGTATCGATTTCTTTTATCTCCAATTACTTTAGGATTTAGTGTTGTTTATATGTTTAACTATTTTTTACTACTATGATTATTTTATTTAACTTCCTTTATGTTAAATCTCTGGCATTTTGTTTAATATGACTTATCAATAGTATCTTCCGCAAACGAAGCGGAAGCCAAAGAGCCAAACAATTGATACTACTGGGTTTGGTTCTTTGGCTTACTTCTGATAGTTGCTATTATGTAAACTAGTTTTGTATAGAGTATACACCTGATTCTGTGGGATCTTGTTGAACTCCCTCAGTTAGATACATTTATCTCTCGAATGCTCACTTATTCGCAGGATTTCAAACCACTTGATAGAACAATAATGGATGAATGAAGTGAGTT
>NZ_JBHLVO010000061.1:0-7263 GCF_042433335.1 Metabacillus herbersteinensis | reverse complement strand
ATATTGGAAGGTTATTTGGCATGCCTAAATTTAGTTTAGCATGAAATACTTTAAGTTTTTATTGAAAAATGTTGACAAACTATTAGCTGGTTTAGTTCAACAAGAAGTTAACGTTGTATTTTCTTATCATATGTTTCAGCCACAAACACAAAGTCAAGCTGGTCTTTATTTATAAATACACTTGTCTTAGAAGGATAACCTGTTATTTCAGAAACAATATCGACCTCAACAAGGTCAAAACTTACATTATAAGCTTCTTCAACATCAAGTCCACCAGTTAAAAAATGTACCCCATCCCCAAATGACTTAAATACAAGTACCTTTTCTTCCAAATCATCTTTATCCATCTCAATCCACTCATCGTTTATTAAAGCTTTAAAAGAAGGGTGCTTTGGAATGCATTCAATATGATTTATCCCTTTATAGCATCTTAATGTAAACATATATGTATGGGTTTCATCCCCATTAATTTCAATACCATATTTAAAAGCAAAAGTATTGTATACCATCTCATAAAATAGTGGCATTACAATATCATCCCAAGAGTAGCATAAATTGGAATTAAATGCGGATATAAACTGACAATAGCTTGTTGGAAATTTAGTAAGATTGATGTATCTGAAATTTCTTGCAAAGCCTCATCTATTTCGTGTTCATAATCTTTTGAAAGTCTTTTATCAATCACATCATTTCCCCCTAAAATCAGTCCTTTAATAATGTAATACTTTAAGTACATTTCTTCACAATCTCCAATATATCTTATAGAAATGTCATATTCATTGTTAATGATCTAAACAATATGGCCCTAAAATGGAAAACGAGCGCTCATCCTTGTTCCAGGATAGCGCCCGATTGCTGAATAAAGAAAGGAGTAGCTGAATTCATCCAATATTAAATCTAAACTATCCTAAATTAATTACCAAAAGAAGAGAGTATTGCGTCATTCCATATAGACACATCTTAACTGTATCCGTATAAAATTTTTAAACGATTATTCATTTTTGTTGATCTCATATGCGGTACGTATGCCAGACTCAATAGCACCTTCGATCCAGCCATGAAATGAAGAGGTGTGATCCCCTGCAAAATGAAGTCTTCCTTCCGGCTGTCGAATTACTTCGGAAAAATTTTTCTCCTGGCCAGGGGTGTAGAGTGTAAAGCACCCGGCTGAATATGGATTTAGACTCCAATTAAACGAAACAGCATGCATGTATTCTTTATAAACTACATCACCATATATTTTTGCAAGATCCTTCAACACCACAAGTACCATTTCTTTCTGAGGTAAACTAGCCCAGGGTATGGCATCCCGTCCCCAGGTATAGCTCGCTAACAAAATCCCCGGACCTGAAGAACCAATCCCGTGGCTTGGAACATACGAGAATCTGGTAGGCAGATCAGAAATAACATTTCCAACCTTGTTCTTCTCCCAAAACCGATGTCTGAATTCAATTCCAATTTTAACCGCAGATACATTTATGAGTTCGCGAATAACCTGCCATTTTTTGAATGATATCGAATGATATGGAACAACATCAATGAATTGAAAAACAGAGAAGGGAACGGTCACAATGGCGAAGTCACCATCATACTGGTGCCTTTCTCCAGTTATAGTGTTTCTAGTTTGGATCCATATGCCCTTTTCCATCTGGAAAATCTTATCCACCTTCTGGTTCAACTGAATTTCTTGATTGAGCTCCCGCATAAGGGATAATGGCAAAAGATCGTTCCCACCCAGGATTTCTAGGAATTTTACCGTCTTACTAAAAATCGGGTAAATAATATCAGTTAGGATATCCACAAATGAAAACTCAGGAAACCCCTCAATACCCAGCATTACGCCTATACTTCGAATCGCGTTAATCGAGAGTGGCCTCCCAATAGGGTTAAATTGCAGGAATTCCTCCATGGAATACTCCGCATACTCGTCTTCTAGCCTTTTCTGTTCTTCAGGGGAACTACTTGAGTAAAGATCAATAAACGGTTGAGTGGCATCAAGGAAGAGCTCAGTTGCAGTTTTGCCCTTTTCATTTTCCTCAACGGGAAAATTTAAAATATCAGGATTTTCGTCATATGCTTTTCTCGTGGTTAACACATTATTTACATAAATCAAATCTTCTGGAGAAGAATTAATAAATTGATTCACAGGCAATCGGAACCGCCTAATATATTCAAGCACCAATTCATGATTATCAGGGATTCTCATGGCCCCAAAATCCATGTAATTACCTGAAGTAAACGGCTGTCTTACCGTGTAAACTCTCCCTCCAATCCGATGATTGCCTTCTAACACTGTCACTTGATGCCCTGCTTGCTTAAGCAAAGAAGCTGCAACAAGACCCGACATCCCTCCTCCAATAATAAGAACCTTTTTTGGACGAGACCCTTTGTCTAATCCATTTCTTATAATAGCAAGCATATCTTTCGGATAACTCAATAAAGCGAACCCGGACTCTCTCATCGCAGCACCCACCTTTCTGCTTATCAATATGTGGAAAAAAGGTGGGATATGTGGTCTCTATGCTTAACTATTGTCTGACTTTTGCAACAATCGCTCCCATTAGTAAACCAAACAACTTTGGTGTTTAATTTAGATATAAAAGTAATAAAGAAACAGCTCTACTTATAAACCGGTTTTTTTACTAAAACCCATTTTCTTTTTTAAATAGTTTAGATAACTATTTACTAACAGAGATCCAAAAATGCGAGTCTGTAACTTTGTGTATTAATGATTACTCCTTTATGGGGTCCAGGTATCTTTTCGCGGAAAACATACGCTAAGGTTTTGTTCAGAAAACCGTGAGTTAATTGACACCGCATTTCTACAGTGCTTTTTGAGGGTTAACTTTTTCTCGGACCCCTTTATTTCATAAAAAATACGCTTACCTTGTTACAGATAAGCGCCCGATTCTTGAATAACGAATTTCGCTAATTATTGCTTTTGTTTCGTATCAATTCATATTTTGATTAATGATTTTGAACTAATTCTAATTTTTCTAAATCAATGATAAACTTTCCATTCATTAAGATATCTAGTCCTATCAGACCATTGATACCCCAATCATTTAGATCTCCAAAATCTAACTTCATTTCTGAAATTCCGTGTGTACCTAACTTAATAAAATCAACTAGTTTTCGGAAAGAATACTCTTCACCGCCAATTCCATACGCACTTACCAGAGGGTCTCCATTTTCAAAGTAAATTCCTATATCATCAACAATGTCGGATGAGATTAGTGTATGAGCTGCACCAGTATCTATAACAAGCTTATCTATTATTTTCGTTTTGCCTTTATAAGAAATCGCCATTTTAACTTCTAGTAAACGATTTACCAATTCTAACTTCATAATCTCATACCTCTTAAACCAGTAGGGTTTCTCATTTCAATAACAATTTTTTCAGAACCTGTATGATAAACAATGGTATCACCTTTTGATTTAAGTAACTCTTTTGTAGCTAATTTAGAATCTCCAATAAGATTAATTAATGCAACATCCGTTACAATCTTTTTATCATTTTCTAAATAAAAACTAAGGATATTGAGTTTCACATATTGATCTGGATATATTTTACGAATTTCTTCCCATCTCATTGTTTATCACTCCTTGTTTTGTTTCTTATATTTACCATAGCATATTCCTATTACAACTTAAATAATTGCCTCTGTTAGTAACGCAAGAAAATTTAGAGATTAAATTACCGAACCTTGAGAACCCTTGAAATACAAGAAAAAGGACACTTTCATTACTCAAGAAAAGCGCCCGTTTGTTGAATAAGGCTATTTTAAAATATGTCTGTTACAATTCCTTCTTCAACTCCAAGTTGGATAAGACTTACATAAGGATCTCCAGTAATGCCTAAAAGTTTACAAAATGCTGGTTCTGTCTTGTATCCTTGTTTTTTTAGGTTTATCACTTTCTCTTTAAGATTAGGAACTTTTTGCAACAGTTTATGTTCAATAATCATATGGAGATACGCATTTTGCTTATGTAAAGGTTGAGCTTGACCAAACAATTCAAACTCAAAATTATTAAAGACAAAGTTCGCTTTAACGACTTCTTTTCCTCTTATAGTTGTTCTTTTCATCGTAAAGTTGTCTTTATTATAGTATAGAGTTTGTAGCTGTTCTGCAAAATGCTCTAACTCCTGTACCTCCATAATAATGTCTAGGTCTGACCCCACGATATCTATACCGATGGGTAGAGTTCCACATAGAACGGGATTGTAGGAACTCAACTCATTAAAAATATTCAGTTCCATGATTGCTGAATAAGCGTCTTGTTGCTTTTTATTACCCGTTTTCATCCCTTCAAATAAATCGATCAACAAATCACCATCCTCACCCTAAAGATATAAACTATTAAAAAACGTCTAGTAATTCAAGAATAGCGCCCTATTGCGGAAGGTCGTTATTCGGTTTGTTGGCGGCGGTAGTGTTATTCAACTCTTGCCCCCGTTACTTAACTAAATATAACTATTTAGTAAATATTCCACCAGAATAGTTGCAGGAATTTTAAATTTATTTACACAATACTAATTGATTGAATTGTTCTCCGTTTCAAAGTAATAATTAGATTCCATTTTCATTTGTTCCTTGATTTTAGGAATACTATGAGACCATCCAGCAGCCGCAAAATCCACATTACAACTTCTCGCCATCTCCATTCCAGGTTTAAGGTCATCTAACATTAGAGCTTCTGTTTCTTGAAGATTAAAGCGTTTCAAAATTTCCTTTAATGGGTAAGGGTGTGGTTTTCTCTGATGTTCAGGAAGTTCCCATCCAAAGATTGAATCTGGAACAAATCCACAATGGATAGAATAATCTCTTTCAATTCGGCTTCTCTCAGAATGAGAAACAACCGTCACAATTCCACCTTGTTTTTTAAATTCTTGGATTGTTTCAGTAAACATCTCATAAAAATCTGGTACAGTTGATTCGGTATATTTTTTCCATACTTCTTGCTGATGTTGAAGTTCTTCATCTGTAAATTCAATGATGTCTTTACATAAAGAGGAAAACCCTGGATTAAAACAGTATCCAACAAACTCATCAAATGTAATAGACCTCTCATTCGGTCGTAGATCTTTAAGGGCTTCAACAAAGGATGGATAATGTATTTTTGGTGTACTTTTTACCGCCGTATCGTCGTGGTCCAAGATTAAACATTTATATTTTAAAGCCATAAAATCCCCCTATAAACAAGTAATATCCCAAACATTTTAACATAATATTTTGAAGTAATTCCTTTTATCCTTATATTAAGGCGAATTTTTCTTTAGTTATAAAAACAACAATCGCCTATAACAGAGCCATTCAAATAAAAAACTTTATGGAAAATTAGAAACCTTCTTACATTAACCTATACGGTTACTTTAAGTACAAAACTTCACAATCTCTTCTAAACTTTAACCTACATATCTAAGAGTTGTTCAACAAAGGCCCTTTAAATAAAGATAGAGCGAAATTCTTTACTTCAGAATTGCGCCCGATTGCGGTACACTTTTTATCGATTATCTAAGACACCGCGATTGCTTAATACCAATTATTTCAAAACCAGTCGTACAAGCAATCTTTTTCTTCGCAAAAAAAGACGCTTTCCTTGTTTCGGAAATGCGCCCGATTGTTGAATAAGCATATCTATTTTTTAGTTTTATTTATGTCTTCAGAAGAACCAGTATAAGGATTAATTTCATACTTTAGTCTTACCCCTTACTTTTTTCTTCTTTGTTTATTCTACCGATTGAAGCGTAGTACCATAACCACTCCAAAACTGAATAGCACTCCAATAATTATAATAAAACCAGCTGTCTCCATAAAAACCCCCTTAATTTACCTCGCTTTGAAGTAACTCCATCCTTTAGTTTAGCAAGCATGCTATTCTAGTTTACAAACCTCTTGTAATAAACCAATAAAATAACAAGCAAGATAGGATTAATAATCGCTGAATATCCTAAATTCCACCATCCGTAATGAAAATATCCCCAAGGTTCGGGCAATAGGGTGATGGATTCATAGGTTAACAAACATACTTCCCAATAGATAAAATAACGTATTTGATTAATTAAGGAACTTTTAAAAGGATACCAATTCAAAAACATCATATTTACAGGTGGAAGTAACATAGTATTGGCTGGTAATGCTGCCCAATCGACATTTTTTGTAAAATACCAGTATGCATGATATTTCACATCTATGTAAGCATCAAAAGACATTTGAAATGCAGTTGTAAATGACCAGATATGGGCAATTTGTTTTGCCGATAAATTCTTATTAGTTTTGAAAGCAAGGACATTAAATATGATAATTGCGATAAAAAGTCCAATCATAATTTCCCCCTTTTTCTTCTTACAATATCCTTATTAAGTAATTTTCATCCCTTAGGTGTCTTATTACCTGCCCCTTTGATAAAAGAAAAAATGGACTGCTGAAACAGTCCATCGTTGTTCAATTCTTGCGCCCGATTGCGGAATATTGGAAAATGCCGAAAAAGCTGTAAAAATGACACCTAATTATTCTACTAGTCGAGTAGAAGGGAGTCTTTCTACCTTACGGTAGATTGTACTCCACCCCCCTCACAGAACCGTGCTTGAGTCTGTCTAACAAATAGTTTTAACTCCTTTGAAACTTCTAAATAAAAGAGGAAATTTTGATAAAACCATTAAAATTGTTTAATTTAGGTGAAAAACCTCCTCTTATCTTCCGTATTAACTCATTAACTCCAATTATATTTATTAGCCTTTTAAAATTGTAAGCAAGACAAATAAAGCTTACCTCAGTGTTTACTGATTCAAGCCCTCTTGTTAAAAAATATGTATAACCGAAATGTCGCTTAATGGTTCCAAAAGGATGCTCCACAATAGAACCTCTTTTTTGATAAATATCCTTTTTCTTAATCGTATTTTGAGTGATCACCTCAATAATTTCTTCTTCTTTAATCCTTGTTACAGCTCTCCCACCTTTAGACGATGTACACAAATCCTTTTTCCCACAAACATTGTAATCTTCGCAAGTATAGCGCTTATAATCTTTCCCATTTTGTTTCCCATTCCATTTAAAGTTCAAAACATAGCCCAATGGACACGTATAAATATCATTAGTACTATCATATTGAAAGTTTGTTTTATCAAAACCATTTTCAAGCTTTTCCTTTTTTCCTTTTTGACCTTCACCAGAATTTCTGTACGTTCATCAAATGCATCTATGATTTCAGACATATTATAATATCCTGTATCCGCCAATACCGTAATTTCTTCTTCCTTTA
>NZ_JBHLVO010000060.1:0-7409 GCF_042433335.1 Metabacillus herbersteinensis | reverse complement strand
TTATAAACTATTAAACAGGGATGAATTTAGAGAATATCTTAAGAAGGTTTTATATCGGCAAAAAAGAGGTTGGGTATCTAAAAAGTACCCAACCTCTCCTTTTTTATAAAACCCTAATGCTATGAATTACATCAATGTTGAAACGTTCAATGAGCCTAGTTAGATTTCCTCCTTGACCTAGTATTGAAAGAAGAATAGCATTATCTTGAATACCCTGGTAATCTCCAATAGCTTGTAAACCACCATTATAAGTAATAAATATGCGTTGTCCGAGACCTAATTGATCCAAAAAAGCACGGGGAAATCCTTCGTTGTCCTGTTGTCCGTCTTGTCCGCCTTTACCTTTACCTTTACCTTTAGGCATTATAGTTCACCACCTTTCTTGTCCCACTATTAACAATATATTCAGTAATAGAAATAAAGTTTGGATTAATAGAGTAAGTTAAAAATGGAATGCCCACCACTCCATGTAAAAGCCGTGCTTCTAAGTTTATGAGATATTGATGCTGAAATAATTTGGAATTCACAATCTGGAATAGCGTGAAAATTTACAAAAATGGACCGCCTTTATGGACGGTTTCAGAGGAACAAATCTTTTAACCTATTCGGGTTGCCTCAAAATGTGTGAAATCTGGGTCACTTTCAATAAAGAAAGGTGTAGGTATTCCCCCGACAAATACCTCTACTGTATCGCCGACTTGTAACTGCAGATTAGTAGACACAGATATCGACCCTAGAACGCCCGTAATATTTTCGAAAACTCCAACTCCTGGCTCGCCGTTTACAAATATCCTTAATTCTATAAATGTTTGAGCTGCAACAGGGCTAGCTAAAATACTTGCAATAATCGAATATATGCCATTTTGTCGGGGAGTAAATGTCGATGTAACCGGATTATATTCATTGTTGATATCTAATTGTTCCACTGGATATTGAACTTTCGTAAGTTCTCTAGCTGATGTAATTTGTTGATCGGTATTGTTGCTGACAGCCCTAAACGCTGATGATCTTACACCTTTTTTACCTTTACCTTTAGGCATTATGGTTCACCTCTTTTAATAGAATTTAACTACACTCTATTTATATTCAAACTTAAATATCTATGATTGTTTGCTTGTCTCTCTTTCTAGCACATTTTCGTTAAAATGATTAACGTTAACTATCACACACAAATACTTTAGTTCCTTCAGATACCAAGATATTCGATAAGTAGTCCACTTTATCAGCACTGAACTCATTCACTGAAGAACCACCGCATGGACGAAGTGGCTACGTAACCACATACGTCATTAGATAGATGAATCTATAAAAATATGTATATTTGTGTATTTTATATACATTATCAGTTTACATAACACTAAATTTTAAGAAGCTAGCAACAAACGCCAAACCCTTGATACATCTAGGATTGGCGTTTGTTCATTCTTTAGGTCTATGCAGGTTTTTATACATGCCTTATGAATCAACCTTGAAGATGCCTCACAAATGCAAAAAAAAAATCAGTATTAATACAAAAATACATTCCTCTATACACTGTTCCAGATATCGGCCCACCTACACCAGGGACTATGATGGCTACTAAAATTAGTCCTAATGTTCTGAAATTATCCTTTAGTCTTTTTTAATCTTACATAAAACTTATATTCTCCCGATTTACAGCTATAAAAGGCTCATAAATAATTCCTTATCACTTTTTTTTGCAGAAATAAAAGGATTTTCCCTTTGTCTTTCCTTCTCAAAAACATATTCATCGATCATGCCATCCTGATAAACAAAACAGCGCATACCATTTTCCATAATGCCTCTATCAAGTTTAAAGACGTCTTCTAAGTTAAAGACAAAATCATCTTTTAATTTGCTACTAATACAGTTAATTAAAGAAGTACCATTGTGCTCACATCTGTCTAATAATTGTAAAACATTCCCCAGAATATCATAAGCAAACTCAAACGTTGATTTTCTACTCCAGTCTGCTTTATTCAATTCCCCAATGATATTCCATGAGAAGGTGCCTCATTTCTCAACCTTCGGTAAGAATTATGAACGCCGGTTTAAGGATACGGATCTTTTTGAGGAGATCTTTTATCGCATTTTAAAAGAAGAAATCGATAAGAAACTGGTGGAAAGGGATCCGTGTTTATTGATTCCACCCATGTGAAGGCAAGTGCCAATAAGCGAAAACACCAAAAGAAAGTGGTTCGAAAAGAAACGAAATCTTATTCAGAGAGACTCCAAAAAGGAATCAATCAAGACCGGGAAGACCATGGAAAAAGGCAGTTTCCCCCAGATAAATTTGAACCGGAAGAGAAAGAAATTAAAGAGAGTACAACGGATCCAGAAAGTGGCTATTACATAAAAGATGAAAGAACCAAGCAATTTGCTTATTCCATGCTGCATCTGATGAGAAGGGATTCGTACTGGGAGCGATTGTCACCCCAGGTAACGTGCACGACAGTGCAGTATTTGAAACATTGCTTGATAAGTTGATAAGGTAACCAGACGTCATAAAAAACCCAAGGTCGCTGCGGCTGATGCTGCTTATAAAACCCCTCCCCTGGCTCAATATTTGAACGAACACGAAATCCGTCCTGTTTTCCCTTATACAAGGCCCAAAACGAAAGATGGATTCTTTAAGAAGAGTGAATATGTTTACGACGAACACTTTGATTGTTACATCTGCCCACAGGGACAAGTGCTTTCCTACAGTACAACGAACAAAAAAGGAAGTCAGCAGTACTTTTCGAATCCAACTATATGTAAAAACTGTCCTTTGCTTAGCCAGTGTGCTCCAAAACCACAAGAAATTGGTTGAACGACATGTCTGGCAGGACCATTTGGATGAAGCCGAGCACCTTCGACATACGGAAGAAAATAAAAGCATCTACGCCAAACGAAAAGAAACGATTGAGCGTGTATTTGTGGATGCAAAAGAAAAGCATGGAATGCGTTGGACAACGTTGAGAGGCCTCAAAAAATTGTCCAATGCAGGCGATGCTTACTTTTGCTGCCATGAACCTGGAAAAGATGGCAACCTGGACTTAGAAGCCAGCCAAAATGGTATAAAAGTGCACAATAGAGAGGTCTGCAAGCAGTCAAAGAGATCCATAAATGACAAAAGGCATCCGGATGCCTTTTGTCTACAAACTGAAGCAGCCATAACGGCTGCTCTCCTTTTGATCTCTTACTCTTTTGTTTTTCAATCTTTTGACCCTAAGGTTTTCGGCAAGTTCGGTATGGCGGCACTTGCCGCAAATGGAACAGGAACCTACGGAATGTAGGCGACAGCCGTACAGACCGTGGTTATCGTTCCATTTAATACCGAAGCGACACGTATGGAATGATTGAAAGACGCTCTTTCCTTTCTGATCAGTCCGTAGTGCTACCGCCCAAAAGAAATACCCCTTTCATCGAAAGGGGTATTTCTTTACCGTTGACTAGCTTGTTTCCGTTCATATCGTTTTTCTTTGTATCGCTGATAAAACCAAATAAGAAAGGTAAGCCAGAAGGCACTAATAAAATAACCAGCTATAACATCGCTAGGATAATGTACGCCTAAATAAATCCGACTCATTCCAATTGCGAAGATCATAAAAACGCTTAGGATGATTAAGATAGTCCTCCCCAATCGGCTGGGAATGTGTCGCCAAAGAAGGAAGGTAAGAATACCGTACAACGCAAAGGCGTTCGTTGCATGACCACTAGGGAAACTATAATTGCTTGCCTCGATTAATCGGTGTAAATCTGGACGTGCCCTATGAAAAAGCAGTTTTAACGAGACAAAGAGACCATTAGCTCCCGCGATAACCGCAATAAATAAAATCAATTCCGAAAGGTGTTTTAGAACTTTATAAAGAATAAACAAGATTAAAAGCGAAATCACCACAATTGGTTTCGTTCCACCAATGAACGTGAAAAATTTCATAATCTCCGTCAAAATGGGACCTTCAAAACCTTGAACAAATGAAATAATGGTACTGTCGAAGTGAACAATTGTATGTTTGCTAACCAGTATAGCCATAACAGCGAAACCCATAAGCGATACGAGACTTATAATAAAAGCAATCATAAGATGAACCTTTAAATTCACAGAAACATACCTCCATTCAACAAATCATGCATTTAAATTAAGGACATAAGTGCACCACCAATAGCTCCAGTTAAGACAATAACCCAAGGTGGCAGCTTCCAATACACTAGCATACTAAATAATATTGCAGCGAAAGCAAAGTCAAGAGGAGCTAAAATGGAACTGGTCCATATGGGATTTTAAAACGCTGCAATCAAGATGCCTACAACTGCTGCATTTACTCCCATCAAGGCTCCTTTTACCTTGGGATTACGGCGTAAGGAATCCCCAAAAAGACAACGTACCTACAACAGGAATGCAGGCAAGAATATGGAAAAAGTGGCTAAATTAGTTATAGTCAAAAAAAAGAGTGTCCAAAAAGTATACCCTATTAGGACTTTCACTTATTAACTAACAGAGACAATGTTGAGAAGTTAATTTTGATTTTGTTAAATTGATCCATAAAAAAATTTATCATTGAATTTTAATAACAAATCATACATACTAAAAAAAGATTTCTACTAAAGGTGGATATGTGATGGAACTAGATGTACTAACAAATAAAGAACTAGCAAAGCTATACGTTGAATATAAACAGAAAATAAAACTCCCTAAAAAAAGGAAATCATTTTATAATCTCAATAAATGTATAGAAATCAAGAAGTACTTATCCTTAATAAAATGGGAAATGGAGGAGCGTGGCTTGAAGAAAAAAGAAGCAAAAAAATTAAGCAACTTTTAAATATAACTATTAATGATAAAAAGCTCGGATTACTAATGACACATTTTTCATTGTTCCACGGACTTTTTTTCATCGCTGGAACATACACACGCATACCCCATAATCATTACTGTTTCACCTGAACCTTTACATATTGGTAATCATGAGAAAAAGAATTTTTCAAAGCATTGATTGCATCGTCAACAGCTTTTTTAGATTCAAAGGTTTCTTCGACCATCCACTTTTCTTCATTCGCTTTTCATAATCATAAAACCCTCTTCCTTTCAATGATCATTCTCTTTGAACACTTTTCTTTATTTTACTACACTACTTTGATTGAATATTTTGGAAGATTAAAAAGGTTATAACAACAATAAGCGACCTTGTTATCTCAAATCAGAATAACAGGGACTCTTACACTATTTCCTCACTCATTTCTTTTTTACCCTTTCAGTTTACTATATTGGTTAATCTATTGTTTCTCATTTTATCTTCCGACTGTTCCGGAACACTATCATAATACTGATGGAGCAAATATGTAAGGTAAGAGTTTAGTTTAAATCGATCTTTATTTACAAAATCAGACAACGTTAATTTGCTTTCTCTTTACACTATTTTACCCCCTTTATTTAACTTCCTTATCTTACTATTCTTCAAGCTATTGAAAAAAATAAATATTTAATAGCTCTGTTTCTTATTGCCTTTTTTCAAAGAAAATACCTAAAACTCAACGCCCTACTCTCCATTATCTTTACTAGATCCAAATGTAGATCTCTTTCTTTTCATAGAATCGTGTATCATTTGATTCAGACCCACCGGAAGTAAAGAATGTTGCTGATATCTGCCCGTTACTAAATATTAGTAAAGCCCGAATAAGACCACAGATGTATTGGAAAACACATCCTGAGACTGTGTTAGCTAAAAAGAGTTTTTTATAAACTTAACTAATAACGGATATGTGAGAGGAAATGAAAAGGTTCTTAGTCACCTGCTTTCAATGTGGGGATTTCGAAAATTATGATGGGAATTTAAGCGTATACATTAATCTTAGCTATTGATAGGTGATAGAAAAAATGCAGTAACAATTTTAAGATTTAAAGGGGTGTTCCACTAATGATTTACAATAAGGGGAATCTAGATGGCAAAGAAGAAACCAATGTGGATGGTGCAACAATGATTGTGCAATCACATTTAAAAGCGTGGGCTGCAATCTGGGCATGCTTTATAACACTGTCCACAATTATATTGAAATCCTTTTTGCCTGACACACAGGATTACACAATGGGATTTGCTCCAGCCGGGATTACGGCACATGTATTGAGTGTGGTCAAGGTACGTCGGTGAAATCCAAACCTGATCGTAAATGGTTTGGTTATACCGCTTTTGTACTATCTTTTCCATACCCAATGTTGAAAATTTACTGGTCTCTCGGTGGTACTCTTGGAGGTGGCCAAAGTTTCAGTCAACATTCTGCTTATGGTGAAATTCTAGTTTTTGGCGCTTGTGCATTGCTTTCCCTAGCTCTTGTGCAAAAATGGGGGCGTATTTTCCCCCGTTGGGTGCCTTTTTTTGCTGGTAAAAAAATTCCTCGATTCATTCTTATCACCGGTGGTTGGGTTGCTGCATGTTTAACAGTTCCAATGGGGTTTTTAGCAATATTTGGGTATCTGATGCAGGCAATAGGTCTCGCGGATGGTCCAGTGAGTTTCGATGGAACCGGATTGATGGTATTCATAGTATACGGAGAATGGTTGCTGTTAGGTATCGCGCTTGGTGGAGCCACCTTGGCCTATCAGCACCAAACAAGAGTCAAGTGCGTAAAATGTGGTGGCATATAGCATTTCAATTACAAGCTAACGACGGTGTGAATTCACTAGTTTGCCCCTCCAGAATATGATCGCTTATTTGTCATTACTTAAAGACATGCGCCTTATTAATTGAAAATTGACAAAGCAAATGGTTGTACCAAAATACAAAATAAAAAAGAAATACAGATCTTTCAACAACTTAAAAGTGAGCTAAAACCTTATTATAATCAGTTAGATAAGGCATGGTTCACTTAATTTTAAGGTTTTCTACTCCAGCGTCCATATCGATTTTATCATAATCCATTGTTTAACTTCCTAAAATTATTAACCTTTAATTTTCAGGAAATTAATTTCTTTTTTTCACCAAACGAACGTTGCAAGAGCATCTCCATGATACAAGGCATGCCCGCCTAAATTAAAGTAAGCTCCCTTTTTCTTATTGGAAATGGCTCGACCTCCTAAGCGATCCTGTTTTTCAATCACAATCGTTTGTTTTCCCGCTTTTGCTGCATAGATTGCAGCCGTTAACCCCGCTACTCCTCCACCCACAACTGCTACTTCATATTTTAGCATCGGAATTCATCCCTTTCGATTTTATACCCGTATGACGGGGAAGGGAGGCGGAATGTGACACAATTAAAAAAGAAATTGTGGAAGAAGCTAAAAACAAAACCATCCAAAGGTGGAATAAAATCGAGTAGGGCTCGTCATCTCTGACCACCCTCCGGGTAGAAAGGCCGCCCAATTGGCGGCTCAAACCCCCACAGAACCCGGCGTGCGGATTTCCCGCACCGGGCTCTTCAGAAATTGCTTC